>JAVRPX010000808.1:0-3109 GCA_032161985.1 Mycobacterium sp. | reverse complement strand
CGTGGTCGACGTTTGTCGAGACGTTCCAACCATCTGAGTAGCCCTATAGTTCCAGTTCTGTAGATCTATCCGACGGACGGGCATGCGAAACGAGATGATCGAGCGCCCCGCCGACCGCTACGGGCGGCAGCGGCTGTCGCGCAGCAACCGCCGCTGGATCGCCATCGGGCTGACCGTGCTGGTCCTCGCGGTCGGGGTCGGGATCGCGGTGATCGCGTCCCAGCGGCTTGGCACCGGGGAGGTCAAAGGCGAGCTGGGCGGCTATCAGCTGGTCGACAACGAAACGGTCCAGGTGACGATCACCGTCACCCGTGACGACCCGTCCCGGCCGGTGGTTTGCATCGTGCGGGCGCGATCGAACGACGGCAGCGAGACCGGCCGCCGCGAAGTGCTGGTCCCGCCGTCGACGCAAAAGACCGTGCAGGTCACCACCGTCGTCAAGGCCAGTCGGCCGCCCGTCGTCGGCGACGTTTACGGCTGCGGCACCGATGTGCCGTCGTACCTGGTGGGCTCCTGAATCACACGACGCGACGTCCGCGCAACAAACGCCGAACTGCGAATTCGTGAAAATCCGCTGTCCCCGCGGTGCTATCATGGTCCGATACACGGTCCTGTTGGGACCGTGTATTGCTGCTTTTAGTGTGCTGATTCGGCGCCCGCGATTGTGGCAATACACGTGGGAGAGCTCCCGGCGCCGTGACATGAGACTTCTTACGCGAAGAGCGCGAGAGCAACGACGAGGGGAGCGCGACGACATGACCGACACCCAGGTCACCTGGCTGACCGAGGAGGCGCACGACCGGCTGAAGGCGGAGCTCGATCAGCTGATCGCCAATCGACCGGTCATCGCCGCCGAGATCAACGACCGCCGCGAGGAAGGCGACCTGCGGGAGAACGGCGGCTATCACGCCGCCCGCGAGGAGCAGGGCCAGCAAGAGGCCCGCATCCGTCAGCTGCAGGAGCTGTTGAACAACGCCAAGGTGGGTGAGGCGCCCAAGCAGTCCGGTGTGGCCCTGCCCGGCTCGGTCGTGAAGGTGTTCTACGACGACGACAAGAGCGATACCGAGACCTTCCTGATCGCCACCCGCCAAGAGGGCGTCAGCGACGGCAAGCTCGAGGTGTACTCGCCGAAGTCCCCGCTGGGCGAGGCCCTGATCGACGCGAAGGTGGGCGAGAGCCGCAGCTACACCGTGCCCAACGGCAATACCGTCAAGGTCACGCTCGTCAGCGCCGAGCCGTACCACTCCTAAGTCGCGACCGCGCCACTGAGTCCTAATTCGCGGCCCCGCCGCGGGCGGGTTTACAGTCCGCCTATGGCGCAGATCGCCGAGGACCTGTTTCTGCTGCTGCTCGACAACGCGTCCGCTCAGCCGGGTCTCGACCGTGCTCGCCGCGAGCGGGTGCTGTCCGGCGCGGTGCTGCTGGACCTCGCGCACGCGTGCCGAATTCGGCCTGCGATGGCCGGTGAGCGGGTCGAGCCCGGCCGGCTGTTGGCGCTTGCGATGCCCGGGCCGATGGATCCCGTCGTCACGCCGGCTTTCCAGCTGCTGCAGCGCAAGCCGTTGCGTCCGACCACGGCGGTCAAGCGGCTGTCCAAGCACACCGAGGAGAACCTCGCCGGCTATCTGGAGTACACGGGCCAGATCCGGCGTGTTCGGTTGAACTCCAAGCGGTTCAGCCACCCCTATGCGTGGCCGCTGACCAACAGGGAGCGGGTCGGCCACGCGCGCTCGGCGCTGCTGGCGGCGTTGTTCGACCGCAGGCCGCCCGCCCCGCCGACGGCGGCGATCATCTCGTTGTTGCACGCGGTCGACGGGCTCGGCGCGCTGCTGAGCCTCAACGACCGCGGCTGGCGGTGGGTGCACGGCAGGGCCGGTGAAATCGCCAGCGGCAGTTGGGTGGACGAGTACCCGACGGCGCTGCCCGAAGTCAACCTGGCGATCACCGCGTCGGTGGTGCGAGGGGCGCTAGCGTAGCGCCTGTTCCAGGTCGGCGAGCAGGTCGGCGGAATCCTCGATACCGACCGACAGCCGTACAAGGTCGTCGGGCACCTCCAGTTGCGAGCCTGCCGTCGACGCATGCGTCATCGCACCCGGATACTCGATCAGTGATTCCACCCCGCCAAGCGACTCGGCGAGGATGAAAACCTCTGTCCGAGAGCAGAAGTCGTGAGCGGCCTGGGGCCCGCCGCGCATCCGGACCGACACCATACCGCCGAACCCGCTCATCTGCCGCTTGGCGACCTCGTGACCGGGATGTGCGGGCAGGCCCGGATACAGCACGGTCTCGACTGCGGGGTGCCCGTCGAGGAATTCGGCCACCAACAAGGCGTTGTCGCTGTGCCGCTGCATCCGCAGCACCAGCGTCTTGAGCCCCCGCATCGTGAGGTACGCGTCGAACGGGCCCGGCACCGCGCCCGCGCCGTTCTGCAGGAATGCGAACGCGGTGTCGAGTTCTTCGTCGTTGGTCAGCAGCGCGCCGCCGACCACATCGGAGTGCCCGCCGATGTACTTGGTCGTCGAGTGCAGCACGATGTCGGCGCCCAAGAGCAACGGCTGCTGCAGCGCCGGTGAGGCAAAGGTGTTGTCCACCAACACCTTTATGTTCGTCGTGGCCGCCAGTTGCGCAATCGCGCTGATGTCGGCAATGGAGAGCAGCGGGTTGGTGGGCGTCTCCACCCAGATCAGCCTGGTCTTCGACGTGATCGCCGCACGCACCGCATCGAGATCGGACAGCGCCACGGCCGTGTAGGTGATGCCCCAATTGGTGAACACCTTGTCGATCAGCCGGAAGGTGCCGCCATAGGCGTCGTCAGGGATGACGACGTGATCGCCCGGCCGCAGCAACGCGCGCAGCGCACAGTCGGTGGCTGCCATGCCGGAGGAAAACGCCCGCCCGAACGCCGCCTCCTCCACCGCGGCCAGCGACGCCTCCAGTGCCGCGCGAGTCGGGTTCCCGGTGCGGGCGTATTCATACCCGCCGCGCAATCCGCCGACGCCGTCCTGCGCGAATGTCGAACTCGCGTAGATCGGCGCATTGACGGCACCGGTGCCCGGGTCGGGCCGAAACCCGGCGTGGATAGCCTTGGTGGCCAAGCCCTGCCACCTGT
>JAVRPX010000807.1:0-4283 GCA_032161985.1 Mycobacterium sp. | reverse complement strand
ACGGCGACCGGCCGGGCGCCCATCGCCATGATGTCGCGGACGATGCCGCCGACACCGGTGGCCGCGCCCTGATACGGCTCGATGTACGACGGGTGGTTGTGCGACTCCACCTTGAAGGTGGCCGCCCAGCCGTCGCCGATGTCGACGACGCCTGCGTTCTCGCCGATGCCCGCCAGCATCGAGGCCCGCATCGCCTCCGTGGTGGTCTCGCCGAAGTAGCGCAGATGTACCTTGGAGGACTTGTAGGAGCAGTGCTCGCTCCACATCACCGAGTACATTGCCAGCTCGGCGTCGGTGGGCCGACGGCCGAGGATCTCGCGGATCCGCTGGTACTCGTCGTCCTTGAGGCCGAGTTCACGGAACGGCTGGGGTAGGACGGGAGTGGCGGCGGCGCGGTCGACGGTGTCGACCTCATGGGTCAGCCCGGACGTCACGCGACCAGTGTAGTTTGAGCCGCCGGCCTCAGCGGTTCAGGTGGCTGCGGCCACGTCGCCCCCGGCCACACAGAACGCGTTGCCGTCGGGATCGGCGAACACCACCCACTGGAACTCCGGGCCCGCTTCGCCGCGGCCGGTCTCGGTGGCGCCCAAGTCCACCAGCCGCTTGACCTCAGCCTCGAGATCGGGGGCGGAGAAGTCGATGTGCACACGGTTCTTGCCGGGCGTTGGGTCACCGACCTTCTGGAACGCCAGCCCTGGGCCGCCAGGGCGACTGACGGTGACGAAAAACCCCGGCGCCAAAGCGTTTACCGTGCCGTCCACGACGCTGGCCCACCATTCGGCAAGCCGGTCGGGGTCGGTGGAGTCGAAGGTGATGTTCTCGACGGAGAGTGTCATGGCGGTCACTGTAGGCCAGGGGTGTGACAGATACGCACGCGCTTACGTCTGGGGTAATTGAACGACCGCGTTGCCCGACGCACCCTTCATCTATGACAAACACCGATACCCAGACCCAGCCGAAGTTCAGCGCCGAGATGTGGGCGGCCTTCTGGGCCGCACCGGACGAGTCGCGCATCGGCGACATCCTCGCCGACGACATCATCGGCTACTGGCAGGGCGATCCGAAGCCGGTGAGTGGCCGCGAGGCGTACACCGGCAAGATCGTCGAGCTCATTGCCGCCAGCCCTGACCTACGGCTGGAACTGATCGACAGTGCGACCGTCGACGGCAGCGCCCCAGGCGAGCAGCTCGTCTTCCTGCACTACACCGGCCAGGGCACCGGCCCGGATGGCCCGTTCGCAATCCGCGGGCTCGACCGAGTCCGCACCCGCGACGGCATGGTGGTGGAGAACGTCATCCGCTACGACCAGGTCGAGATGTCAGCCGGGAGTTAGGAACGCGCGAAGCGCAGCCGAGTAGGCGGCAACGTCGTCCGCGCCCATCAGCTCGCGTGCGGAATGCATCGCCAGCTGGGCCGCGCCGACGTCGACGGTCGGGATGCCGGTGCGTGCCGAGGTCATCGGCCCGATCGTCGACCCGCACGGCAGGTCGGCCCTGTGCTCGTAGCGCTGCAGCGGAACCCCGGCCTGCGCGCAGGCCAGCGCGAACGCCGCCGCGGTGCGGCCGTCGGTGGCGTAGCGCAGATTCGGTTGCACCTTGAGCACCGGGCCCGCATTGACCTCGATGAGATGGCCGGGCTCGTGCCGCTCGGGATAGTTCGGGTGGGTGGCGTGCGCCATGTCGCCGGAGGCCACCATCGACGCGGGCAGCCTGCGCAGGAAGTCCTCCCGACCGCCGCCTGCCGCCAGCGTGATCCGTTCCAGCACCGTGTGCAGCAGCTCGGACTGCGCACCGTGGTCCGACTGCGAGCCGACCTCCTCGTGGTCGAACAGCACCAGCACCGGCATGTGCTCGCCCGGCTCGGCGGCCAGGAACGCCTCGAGCCCCGCGTAGCAGGTGGCCTGGTTGTCCAGCCGGGGCGCACTCACCAGCTCGCCGTCGACGCCGGCCAGCGTCGACGGTGTCAGGTCATGGGTCATCAGGTCGGCGCCAAGGATGTCGGCTGCGTCGACGCCCGCCCGCTCGGCGACGTAGGCCAGAAACGACCGGGGGCCGCTGCCAACGCCCCAGACCGCGTTGACGTGTCGCTGCGGATCCAGCGACACCGACTTGCGGTCCTCGGCCAGGTGGATCGCCAGCTGCGGCACGCGCAGGATCGGCTGGTCGATGCGGACCAGGCGGTGGTCGATGGTGTTGCCGACCCGTACTGACAGCCGGCCGCTGATGCCGAGATCGCGGTCCAGCCACGAGTTCAGCCAGGCACCGCCGTAGGGCTGCAGGGCGACCACCTGCCAGCCGGACACGAACCGATCGGGGTGCTGTTTCACCCGCAGATTGGGGCTGTCGGTGTGGGCACCGACGATCCGAAATGGCCCAGTACGGCCCGCCTCATCCGATCGCCATGCGACGAGAGAGCCTGCCCGCACCGTGAAGAACCTGCCGCCTGCCGGCCACTCGTCGCGTTCGGAGAGTTCGGTGAACCCCGCGGCGCTCAATCGCTGGGCGACGGTCACACAGACGTGAAACGGCGATGGTGACGCGTCGATGAACTCACACAGCTCCTGCGCATTCGCTGTCATGGTTCACAATGATGGCCGACTGCCAGTTCGCTAGGGTCGAATGGTGCCCGACCCACTGCCGCAACCGGTAACCGCGCCGTTGACACCCGCGGCAATCTTTCTGGTCGTCACCATCGAAGAGGGCGGTGAGGCCGCCGTCCACGACGCGCTTCCCGACATCCCCGGGTTGGTTCGCGCGGTCGGCTTCCGCGACACCGACAAGCATCTCTCGGTGGTCACCTCGATTGGCTCCGACGCCTGGGACCGGCTCTTCTCGGGTCCGAAACCGGCCGAGCTGACCCCGTTCACAGAACTGGACGGGGGCCGTCATAAGGCACCCGCGACACCAGGGGATCTGCTGTTGCACATCAAGGCACTGTCGATGGACATGTGTTTCGAGCTGGCGGGCCGCATCGTCAAGGCGTTGGGGGCGGTCACAGTCGTCGACGAGACCCACGGCTTCCGGTTCTTCGATAACCGCGACCTACTGGGCTTCGTCGACGGCACCGAGAACCCCGAGGGGCCGCTTGCGGTGTCCGCCACCGAGATTGGCGACGAGGATCCCGAGTTCTACCGGGGCTGCTACGTCCACGTACAGAAGTACCTGCACGACATGCCGTCCTGGGAGTCACTGTCGGTGACCGAGCAGGAGTTGGTGATCGGTCGGACGAAGCTGGAAGACATCGAGATGGACGACGACGTCAAGCCGCCCAACTCCCATATCGCGCTCAACGTGATCGAAGACGAGGACGGCACTGAGCTGAAAATTGTTCGGCACAACATGCCGTTCGGCGAGATCGGCAAGGGCGAGTTCGGCACCTACTTCATCGGTTACTCACGCACCGCCGCCGTTACCGAACGAATGCTGCGCAACATGTTCATCGGCGATCCGCCTGGGAACACCGACCACATCCTGGAATTCTCGACCGCGGTGACGGGTGGCAAGTTCTTCACACCGATTGTCGACTTCCTCGATGACCCTCCGCCACTTCCGGATTCGGAGCCCCAAGAAGATGTCACCGCGCTGCCCGTCGCTACCAACGGGTCACTCGGGATAGGCAGCCTGAAAGGAACCCGTCAATGAACAACCTGTATCGCGATCTCGCTCCGATCACCGAAGTCGCGTGGGCCCAAATCGAGGAGGAGGCCACGCGAACGTTTAAGCGCCACATCGCAGGTCGGCGGGTGGTCGACGTCAGCGAGCCGGGGGGGCCGGTGACCGCGGCGATCAGCACGGGTCATCTGCGTGACGTCGCCCCGCCAGGTGACGGCGTGGTCGCACATCTGCGCGACAGCAAGCCACTGGTGCGGCTGCGGGTGCCGTTCACCGTGACCCGCACCGCCATCGACGACGTGGAGCGGGGCTCGCAGGACTCGGACTGGGATTCGGTCAAGGACGCCGCCAAGAAGCTGGCGTTCGTCGAGGACCGCGCGATCTTCGAGGGTTACGACGCGGCGTCCATCGAGGGCATCCGGGCGTGCAGCTCGAATCCTGCGCTGGCCCTGCCGGACGACGCGCGCGAGATTCCCGATGTGATCGCCCAGGCGCTGTCCGAGCTGAGGCTGGCGGGCGTCGACGGTCCGTACTGCGTGCTGCTATCGGCCGATGTGTACACCAAGGTCAGCGAGACCACCGAACACGGCTATCCGATCCGCGAGCACCTCAACCGGCTGGTCGACGGCGAAATCATCTGGGCTCCGGCGATCGACGGCGCATTCGTGCTGT
>JAVRPX010000806.1:0-4027 GCA_032161985.1 Mycobacterium sp. | reverse complement strand
TTGCCGACGAATTCTCCACCACGCTGCTGGCATTGACCCGCGCGGCAATCGCGGAAGTTGAAATAGACTCGGCCAGCGATGAATTGGCCCTGGTGGACCTGTCGTCGAGCGAGGCATAGGAGAGACGAATGTCCAACAACGATAACGCGGTAGTCGTCCACGGGAGACGAAAGAGCTTCGGCGCCGCTGTTGCGCTTCGCGATATCAGCTTCACGGCCGCGGACATCGCTTGTGCGTGCACGATACCGACGGCATTCGGGTATCGGAAGGCCAGCATGCATGAATGATCTCGTGTTCGCAAACCACTAGGGAGTCTGAAAGTGTTTCCATCCTCGGTCATTCGGAAGCTGGCGAATAGCGAGGAAATGCTGGCCGAGACACACAATTTTGTGGGTCTTGGCGCACACATGAAGGGCCCGGTCGATATCGACGCCCTGTCGGCTGCCTACGATACGCTGCTCGACGCACGCCCAGTCCTTACCGCTCGACTCGAGCGGGGTGCCGACGGGCGGCATCAGATCGTCGCCGACGACCTTCTTCCCGCGGGAATCGATGTGGTGGAACTCAATAATCCGGCGACCGAAAGCCCCCCTCTGCACTTCGACCAGAGCGAGTCGCTGGTCCACCTCCGAGTGACCATCCGCGACGGACAGGCGCAGCCGACCCTCTACGTTCATCACAGCCTCGCCGACGGTCATCACATGTACAGCCTCATCGAGGAACTGCTTTCCTACTACACCGATTTGGTCTGCACCGGAAGCATGCGTCCGGTCACCGTCCAGACCGCGCCGGAACCGATAGAGGCTGTGCTCGCCGAACGGGGCATACACAAACAGAAGCGCTCGGGTATCGAGCGGTTCATGCCGGCGATGTTCGCCTATGACCTTCCGCCATCCCGGCGAGCTGACACCGGCGTCAAACCTCCTTCACCCGTGCGTGTTCCGATGGTGTCGTGTCGGCTGAGCGAGCGCCACACAGACGACATCGTTGCGCTCTGTCGTGCACATGGACTCGGCTTGACCGCCGTGCTCTCTGCCGTTGTCCTGCTGGCGGAGTGGCAGCTTCGCGGCACGCCGAACATCCCGGTTCCCTTGATCTACACAGTCGATCTGCGGTACTTCCTCTCACCGCCGGTGTCCGCGACCGGGTGCACCAACCCGGTGGGATTGGCGACCTATCTCGCCGAGATCGAACGCAAGACCGGTGTGATCGACCTCGCCCACGACATCGCCGAGACTTTTCAGTCGGACCTCGCCGAGGGCGTGATCCAGCAGTCGAGACTTCACTTCAGCCCGCAGTACGTCGGCAATGCGCCGGGCTTGCCCGATGTCGTCCTGCTTTCCGATAACGGTCTGGTCCCTCCCGTACGGACACCTCCCGATGTGGAAGTAATCAGTACCCACGGCGAGTTGTTCTTCGCCGTTAGCGCCGGAATCGAGATCTACTTCACCCAGATATTCGCCGGACAGTTGAGCGTCGAGTACCACTCGCATGGGCCGGCGCCGGAAAGGTCGATTGAGGCAATACGTTCGCTGCTCTGCACCATTGCCGAGCAGCACGCCGCAAGCGGTGTCAGTTGACGGGCCCGAAGGCGTAGCGATGGTATTGCAGCATCTTGCGCAGCGGCGGGACCGCACGCACCAGGCGCCCCGCCAACCGGAAAGCAGCCGATGTCCGGCTGAAGGTGGTCGCATCGAAGAACGTCACGGCGGTCAGCATGCGAACCCCGGAAACTCGGCCCAAGATGTCCTGTGGACTATTGACGCCCCAATAGAGCGTCGAACCGGACTGCCGCTGCAACTTGTGCGTCTTCTGCGACCGGATTGTGAGCCAGTTGTAGAAGTCGATCTGCAGTTCGCCGGACGGGAACCGGTCGACGACATGTTGCAGCAGCGCGACACCGTCGCGTTCGGTCAGGTACATGCTGACGCCCTCGGCCAACAGCAATGTCGGGCGGTCGGCGGGAATCCGGTCGAGCCAGGACGGATCGGTCGCCGAAGTGGCGATCAGGTGGTACCGCGTGCGCGCCGGAAAGACGTTCTCGCGCAAGGCAATTACCGCGGGGTAGTCGATGTCGTACCATTCCACACCCGGGCCGGGGTCCAGGCGGAACACGCGGCTGTCCAGACCACACCCGAGATGGACCACGGTGGCAAGCTGGTGAGCAGCCAGGAATTGGGACGCCCAGATGTCGTACTGGGCAGAACGCACCGTCACCAGCGGCGTCCATATTGGGGCAATCCCGAGTTCGCGCCAGTCATAATCGATTCGGTCGACCGTTTCCTTGGCGAAGCCGTCGCCCAATATGGGCCGGTCGAAGTCGGCGTCCAGCGCCTTGCAGTACAGGGTCGTCAGCATAGTCTGCGCGGGACCGCTGAGGTCGACGGAAATTTTGTCGGTCACATGTTTGAGCCTAAATGCGCGGGATCCGCGGTGGGCCACGGATACAGCAGAAGTTCGAATAAGGAGTTGCGATGACGGATATCACCAACGAAGGGCGCGGCGAAAGACCGCCGCGGGTTTTGCTGCTGTACTACACGTACACGGGACAGTCGCTCAGGGTGCTTGAGGCCGCGGGAGAGGTGTTCCGCGAGCGCGGGTGCGAGGTGCAGAAGGCCGAAATCGAATTCACGGATCAGCGGTATGCCGGACGGTTCTCGCGCTTCCCGATGCGACGTGTCTGGCCCGACATGCTCAGCGTCCTGCCGGCCCAGAAGCGCGGCGCCACTGGAGATATCCGAACCCCTGATACGGTGCGAAACGGCGACTACGACCTGATCTGCATCGGCTCACCGACCTGGTGGCAGACCGTGAGCATGCCGATGCGCTCCTTCCTGAAATCGGATGAAGCGCGAAAACTCCTGACACACAAGCCGTTCGCCGTGTTCGTCGTCTGTCGCCAGTATTGGAAGGAGAACCTCACGGCGGTGCGCGAGCTCGCCGAGCAGCAGGGCGGTCGGTACGTCGATGGAATCCATTTCACGTACCCCGGCGACCCCCTGCGCTCCATGCTGTCGCTGACTAGCTATCTGGGGTCGGGTGAGTACCGGGACCGGTACCTGGGGGTGCGCATTCCGTCGACAAACGTCCAGCCGGAGCAGCTGGAGCAGACGCGAAAGTTCGCGGCTGCCCTCGCGGATCGGTTGTTCGGTAAGTGATCAGGGCAGCCGCGATGAGCGTCATTTCGTAAGGAGTTGGTTCGCTATGCCGCGTTCGTTCGAGGTGTTGGTCGAATCGCCCGTCAGTGTCGAACAGGTTTATACGGCGTTCAGCGGCGAGGAGTACTGGCTGTCCCGGCTTGCGGCGTTCGGCGGCAGCACCACACTCGACTCGTTGATCGTCGACGCCGACCAAACGGTGCGGGTGGCCATCACACAGGACCTGCGCCATGAGCTGCTGCCCGGGATAGTTGCCAAGTTCTATCAGCGCGATCTGAAAGTCCTGCACACCGAGACGTGGAAATCAATCGGCGGCTGCCAGTTACACGGTGAGATTGGTGTCGCGGTGTCGGGGGCGCCTGGATCCGGTTCTGGCGCCGCACTAGTCTCACCAGCGCAGAACGGTTCGCGGCTGACATTCACTGCGACTGTGGAATTCAAAGTCCCGTTGGTGGGCGGCAAGATTGAGAGCTACATCGCGCACGAGTTTGCGCAAGGGATCCCAGAAATTCAGCGCTTCACCACCGGATGGATCAGCGAACATGTCTGACACGTCGAACTCTGCCTCTCCCAGCGGGGTTGTGCCAACCACAGCTGAGGTGCTGGACCGTCTAGGCATGCCACTGCTCGACGCGATGATGACTCAGCGAGCGGTGCGGCGAGTTCTCCCCGACCCGGTCGATGACGCGGTGGTGCTGAAGTGCATTGAGTTGGCGCTGCGGGCACCGACCGGGAACGACGGGCAGAACTGGGAGTTCATCGTCGTGAAGGACCGCCGCGTCAAGGAGAAACTCGCCAAGCGCTACCGCCAGGCGTGGAAGGTTCAACACGGCGTGGTGCTGCGGCGCGCCGTTGCGCACGACGAGTCG
>JAVRPX010000805.1:0-4696 GCA_032161985.1 Mycobacterium sp. | reverse complement strand
TTGGTGAACGCCACCGCGGTGTGACCGGTCGCGAGGCCCACGACCGCGTTGAGGAGGGACATCCAGTTGTCCGGCCTGTCCGGCCAGTCGGCGATGCTGTCGTACGCAGAGACGAACTGGTAGGTGTTGTACTGGCTTTCGACCGGAGCCGGCATGCGGAAGTCGAGTGAGGGTACGACGCTGCCGACGGGGAACATCTGGGTCAGGAAACTCTCACCGAAGGCGTGCTTCGCAAGCGGGTCGCCATACGTCGCGAAGCTCAACGTAGTCGGAGGCGGCGCCGTCGGATCGTTCGCGAGCTTCGCCTGTACGGCGTCGAGCACCATCGCCCCCTCGGACAAGCCGATCGCGGTTCCGGGACCACCGTTGCGGATCGCCGTTTCCAGGTTGCCCTCACCCTCGTCGACCGACTCGCCGATGCTGGGGCCGTCGATGCCAATGCCCGGAAGGTTGTCATCCAGCCGGCCGACGCCTGGGAACAACCGTTCCAGGGTGTGTCCCTGGACCTGACCCGCGGGATAGCCGACGATCTGGCGATTCAGCCCAGGAAACCAGTCAGCGCCCGTGCGCTTTATGTACTCGTCATAGGGAATGCCCAGAACGTGCGCGCCCCCGAGCGCGTACCCCCTGCCCGGCGTCCCGAGTGGCGGTGGCCCGTCGGTCGGTGCCCCGTGGTCTGGCGTCCAGCCGGCTTGCGTCTCATCGGCTGTCGCGATTCCCGACCCGAAAAACACGGTGGCGCAGACGGTTACCAGCGCCGAGATTGATGCGAACAGTATTCGCATTCTCACTCCCGCCTGCTCGACTACGCGCTCGTACTGAACCGGACTTTACCCGCCGAAGCCCCTGACAGCCGCCGGGCTCAGGCGTCCAATCGAACGAATTGGTCCTGCCGGTATTGCTCGGCACAGGCGGCGCGCCGGACCTTGCCGCTCGTCGTTGTGGGTATCGACCCTGGACGTACCAGAACGAGATCCCCGACATTCAGGCCGTGCGCATTGGATATCGCGGAGGTGACGTCGCTCTTGACCTCACTGAGCCAGTGCGTCGCCTCTGTCGTGGAATCTCCCCGCTTGACCTCGATGACGGTCACCAGCTTTTCGGTGCTGTTCACAGCAACCGAAATCGCCGCGACCCGACCGCGTGTGATCTCTTGGACCGTCGCCTCGATGTCCTCGGGATGATGATTACGACCGCGAATGATCAGCATGTCCTTGATGCGGCCGACAATGAACAGCCCACCATCGGAGACAAAGCCCAAATCGCCGGTTCTCAACCAGGGTCTGTCAGCCGTGCCCGGCGAAGGGTCGACGAGCGTTGCGCCAAAGCACTGCTGCTCGTCCGGTGGCCTGCTCCAGTAGCCGGCCGCGACGTTGTCGCCATGCACCCAGATCTCGCCGACGACGTCGTGGGGGCATTGCCGGTGCGAGTCGGCGTCGACGATCCGCACCATCGGTGACTGCGGCAGTTCGTATCTCACCAGGGCTGAGCCGGTTGCGGGCGCACACCGCTGAGCGCGGCCCGCGGACAATTCGTCCACATCGAAGTGGGCAGCCTCCGACGAATCACTCCAGGTGCCACTTGTCACGAAGACGGTCGCCTCCGCCAGGCCGTACGAAGGACGCAGCATGTAGTCCCGAAAATTGAAGTGAGCGAACCGATCTGCGAAGCGTTCCAAAGTGGTCGGCTCGACACGTTCGGCGCCGTTGATGATGCCCAGCACCCCGCCGAGGTCGAGCCCGGCGAGGTCACTGTCGGTGGTTTGGCGGGCGGCCAGGTCAAAGGCGAAGTTAGGCGCCCCCGAAAAAGCATGAGTATTCTGCGCCAGCGCTCTCATCCATCTAGCCGGGCTGTCCACGAACGCGGTCGGGCTCGTCAACGCGGCGGGATGGCCGCTCAGGATGGGCGCGCAGATGCCCACCATTAAACCCATGTCGTGGTAAAAGGGCAGCCACGAGACCCACGTGGCATCGGTGGAGGATTTGGCGTGCGCACCCCCGAAATAGGAGCGCATCAGCTGCTCGAAATTCGTTTGGAGGTTGCGGTGCGAGATCATGACCCCGGTTGGCAGCCGGGTCGAACCCGAGCTGTACTGCAAATACGCGGTGTCGGGAAAGTCAGCTGTCGAAAAGGCGGCTCCGCCCTCGGCGTCCAGATTGATCGAATCGATTTCGACGATCTTCGGAACAGCATCCAGGCGTGCTCGGTCGATATACCCGGCCACGTCGTCAGCAACCGCAGACGTCGTGAGAACGACCGTAGGCGACGTATCGCGCAAGACCGCACTCAGACGATCGTGACGCGAGCCGCGATGAGAAAGTGGGAGCGGCACCGCGACGAGCCCGGCCTGCATGGAGGCTAGGAATGCCACGACGTAGTCAAGGCTCTGCGGAGCCAGGATCACTGCCCTGTCTCCGACCGACGCATGAGGGCTGAGCTCGCGTGCCACATTCAGCGTTCGGCGGGAGAGTTGCGACCACGTCAGCCACTCGGAAACACCCGCCGGATCATGGGCGTAATCGGTGAAGGTGAACGCGACGTCGCCGGGGCGGAGGCTGGCACGTCCGTGCAGCATCGAGAGAATGGATGACTGGGGCTTCAGTGTCGCTGGCGTCACATTCTGTCCGTATTAGCTCGTCGAATCCGTTGGCTCGGAGTCGTTGTCAGCCGCGCCACCGCGAAAATTGCTGTGCGGCTGATAATTAACGGCACCGTAAGTCCTGCGGAGAGCCTCTTCGTTTCTGCTCCAGACCGCTGGGCTACGTTCCGTAGTTTCACATACCTCAAGGGCGCGCGCTGACTCGGTCGCTGCCAGGCATGCTCAGTTGTGAGGGCCACCAGTTTGCCCGCCCAACCAAAGTAGCCATGGCGGGCACCGTGATGGTCCGTACCAGGAAGGTGTCCAGCAGGACGCCGACACCGATCACGAATCCGCCCTGGACCACGGTGGTGATGCTGGAAAACAGCAGACCGCACATCGAGGCGGCAAAGATCAAACCAGCCGCGGTGATTACCCCGCCGGTCGACGTCAGGGTGCGAATGACCCCGTAACGCATGCCGTGGGGAGACTCGTCGCGCATTCGCGAAACAAAAAGCAGGTTGTAGTCGGCGCCCACCGCGACCAATACCACGAAGGCCAGTGGAGGCACGCTCCAATGCAACTGCTGGCCGAGTAGGTATTGAAATGTCAGGACGCTGATACCGAGTGCCGCAAAGTACGAAATGACCACGGAGCCAACCAGATAGAGCGGCGCGATAATCGCACGCAACAGCGCCATCAGGATCAGTAGGACGACGACGAGAGTCACGATGATGATGAAACGGATGTCGTGCTCGTAATAGTCGCGCGTATCCCGCAGCGCGGAGGGAAATCCGCCCATCGATATCGTGGCTCCCGCCAATTGGGTGTTCGGTTGGGCGCCCCGAGCGGTGTCAATGATCGCATTGACCTGATCCATCGCCTCGGAGCTGAACGGGTTGAGTGTGGTTTGCACCAGGTACCGCACCGAGTGGCCGTCCGGCGAGATGAATATCTTTGCGGCCTTCTTGAAATCGTCGAGCTGGAGAACTTGGGCCGGGAGATTGAACCCCGCCATCGACGGATCTGCCGCGTCACTTCGCATCGCCAACAAAAACGCGGCCGCCTCATCGAGTCCGTCACCCATCAGCTTGACTTGGCCGACGAGTTGGTCCACTCCGCCGGCCACCTGCTGGCTCCCGTCTGCCAAGCGGTTGGCGTCCTGCCTGGCCTTGGTCAGGCCCGCTTGCAGTCCGCCGGGTTTGTCGAGACCCATGGTGCGTACCGCCGAGCTGAACTGCGAGAGCGAATCGTTGAGTTGTTTCACCGTTGCGTTGAGGGTCTGTTTGTCTCCGAAGCCCTGCAGTTGCCCGGCCAGAGTATTGATCTGGTCGAGGCGTCCGTCGTCACGCGCGGCCATCAGCTTCTGAAATTGCATGCGGGTATCGCTGCACGAGGGGTTGGCATCGCAGATCGCGTTGCCGTTCAGCGCCAGCAGCACTGGACCCACCCACGCGAACATGTCCCTGACGGTCGAGAAGTTCACGCCCATGGCATTGCCGAGCGCGTTGATGCTCTGCACGAGCTGGGCAGCGGTGTCGACCTGCTTGACCAACTTGTCTCCGCCAAACTGGCTTCGCATCGAGCTGAAGGCGTCGATCAGACCCTGCATGCTGGGAGCGATTCGGTTGATTTGAGCGCGCACATCACCGAGGCTGGCGGCCAGCGTGCCTGCCCCGTTCGTCAGTCGGTTGAGATCCTTGGTGCTGTCGTCGATCACGGCCGAACCGGTGGCCATCCGATCACCGACAATGCCCGCTTGATAGGTCGCTCTGAACTCCTGCGGCACGGCTCCGGTAGGTCGGGTGATGCCGCTCACCAGACCGATGTTCGGCAGTTGGCTGACCCGCTGTGCCATCTGCTCCAGGTCTGCGAGGGCCTGGGGTGTGCGCAGGTCGCGTGGTGACTGGACCAGGATGTACTCGGGCACGGCCTGACTGATGGGGAAATGGCGTTCCAACGCGGCATACCCGATCGAACTAGGCGCCGACGCCGCAACGGCCTTTCGATCGTCATAGTTGAAGCGCGCCAAGCCTGCGCAGCTGGCCAGGAGCATCAACACAAGCACACTGGCAACCAGATGGGCCTTCGGCCGGCGCACAATGCGTATCCCCGAAC
>JAVRPX010000804.1:0-5876 GCA_032161985.1 Mycobacterium sp. | reverse complement strand
CCAGCTGTACCTCGAGGGTGGGGTGTCGGACTGTGAACAGATTGTCCCGACTGCATGGATCACGCAGAGCACCCGACCCATCGTCAAGACTGGTCTGCCAAGCCCATTCCAGCACTATGGATATCTGGGGTGGTCGATCGGCGACAACGACGCCTCGCCACTCCCACCGGGCAGCTACTCTGCGATCGGTCTCGGCGGACAAATTCTGTCGGTCGTCCCTTCGTACGGCGTCGTGATCGTCGCCATGCGCGCACACGGCGGTGTCGCGCCGATGACCATGGCCGACGACATAGCTAAGGCGGTGTTGGAATTGGTCGACGAAACGACTGGCCCGAAGACAACGCTGACCACCCAACCTGGTAGGAGCGATGGCAATATCTTCTGACTTCTTCATCAGCGTCCACGTAGACACGGACACCGTCATCGCCGATGAACGTGACGCGTGATGGCCCCGTTAGACTGCCGGGCATGCCGTTGCTAGGAAAGCTGCTCCGCCGGTTCCGTGCGGGCGAAGACCGCAGTCCGCTGTCCGGTCAGGGATACGCCGCCGCCGCCACGATTGACGTGACGAGCCCCGCGTTCACCGACGGCGGCGCGATCCCGCAGAAGCACGCTGGAAAGGGCGTCGGTGACAACGTGTCTCCGGCACTGCAATGGACCGGCGTCCCCACAGACGCCAAGCAGTTGGTCCTGATCATGGATGATCTCGACGTACCGATGCCGAAGCCACTCATGCATACGATCGCAGTGATCGAACCCGGCGTCGGTGGACTCGCAGAAGGTGAACTCAAGCCCGGCACCACCGGGCTACGGCTGGTCAAGGCTTTCGGTGACACCTACGTCGGCCCGCGTCCGATCCCCGGCCACGGACCGCATCATTATCGATTCCTGGTCTTCGCGCTCGACCAAGAGGTCCCCGACGAGATCGCCGGCCACAAGGCGCTTCTCGAAGCGATCGCAGGCCACGTGGTCGCACGCGGCGGCCTGACGGGCACCTACGAGCGCTGACCTAGTCCTGGGGGATTTCGCGTTCGATCTCGTCGAGCCAGGTACGGGCCGACATGTCCGACGGCGCCCGCCAGTCACCACGGGGCGAGAGCGAGCCGCCGTGCGACACCTTCGGTCCGTTCGGCATCGCTGAGCGCTTGAACTGACTGAACGAGTAGAACCGCTGGGCGAATACCTGCAGCCACTGCCGAATCTCCTTCAGCGAGTATGCCGGCCGTTTGTGCTCCGGGAATCCGGTGGGCCAGTCGCCGCGCTGCGGGTCGCTCCACGCATGCCAGGCGAGGAACGCGACCTTGGACGGCCGGAAGCCGTACCGGAGCACCTGAAATAGCGAAAAGTCCTGCAGCACATATGGCCCCACCTGGGCTTCGCTGCTCTGAATCTCTTCGTCCTCACCCGTCGGGACGAGCTCGGGAGTGATCTCGGTGTCGAGGACGGACGACAGCACCTCGTTGACCGCGTCGTCGAACTGGTGCGAAAAGATCACCCAGCGGATCAGGTGCTGGATGAGTGTCTTGGGCACGCCTCCGTTGACGTTGTAGTGCGACATCTGGTCGCCCACACCGTATGTCGACCAGCCGAGTGCCAGCTCGGACAGGTCGCCGGTGCCGAGCACGATGCCGCCGCGCTGGTTGGCGAGCCGGAACAGGTAGTCGGTGCGCAACCCCGCCTGCACGTTTTCGAACGTGACGTCGTAGACCTTCTCGCCGCGGGCAAACGGGTGATCCATCTCCTTGAGCATCAGTTCGGCGGTGGCCTTGATGTCGATGGTCTCAAACGTCACACCCAGCGCTTCGGCAAGCCTGATCGCATTGCCCTTGGTCCGTTCACCCGTCGCAAAACCCGGCAGCGTGAACGCGAGAATGTCGCTGCGCGGCCGATCTTCCCGGTCCATCGCGTGCGCGGCGACGATCAACGCGTGCGTGGAATCGAGCCCGCCGGACAACCCGAGCACCACCTTCGGGTAGTTCAGCGCGCGCAGCCGCTGCTCCAGGCCGGCCACCTGAATGTTGTAGGCCTCATAGCAATCCTGTTCCAGCCGTGCGGGATCCGACGGTACGAATGGGAACCGCTCGACCTCGCGGCGCAGACCGATGTCACCTGACGGCGGGTCGAGCCGGAATTCCACCCGCCGGAACGACTCCGCGGTGATCCGATGGTGGATGCGGTTGTCGTCGAAGGTGCCCATCCGCAGCCGCTCCGAACGCAGCAACTCGAGGTCCACGTCGGCGACCGAGCGGCGCTCGCCCTTGGGGAACCGCTCAGACTGGGCGAGCAGTACCCCGTTCTCCCACACCATTGTCTGACCGTCCCACGCCAGATCGGTGGTGGATTCGCCCTCTCCCGCCGCGGCGTAGACATAGGCGGCCAGGCACCGCGACGACGCTGAACGGGCGAGCAGGCAGCGATCCTCGGCGCGCCCGATCGTGATCGGGCTGCCGGAGAGGTTGGCCAACACCGTTGCACCCGCCAGCGCCGCCTGCGCACTCGGCGGGATCGGCACGAACATGTCCTCGCAGATCTCGACGTGCAGTACGAAGCCACGAAGATCGGTCGCCGTAAACAACAGATCGGGACCGAACGGCACGTCGGCCCCACCGATGCGGATGGTGCCGCGCACGTCGTCGCCCGCCGCCATCTGCCGTCGTTCGTAGAACTCGCGGTAGGTGGGCAGGTATGACTTCGGCACGACGCCCAGCACCTTGCCGCGGTGGATCACCACGGCGGTGTTGTATATCCGGTGCTGATTGCGCAACGGCGCGCCGACCAACAGCACCGGCATGAGGTCGGCGGACGCCACCACGACGTCGCGCAGTGCGCCCTCGACCGCGTCCAGCAGCGCGTCCTGCAGCAGGATGTCCTCGATCGAGTAGGCGGACAGTGTCAGCTCCGGGAAGACAGCCAGCGCGACGCTGTCGTCGTCGCAGTCCCTTGCCAGTCGCAGCACCGACTCGGCGTTGGCGGCGGGGTCCGCGAGCGTCGTGTGATGGGTGCACGCAGCCACCCGCACGAACCCCTGCCGATATGCGCTGTAGAAGTCCATCGCCCTCTATTGTCGCCCGCGAAGTGTCAAGATCCGGTGACGGGGTACCAACAGTTGATGGGCGACACCGCGCTGCTGGTCATTGACATGTTGAACGCGTATCGGCATAAGGACGCAGAATTGCTGGTGCCGAACGTCGCCGAGATCATCGATCCGATGGTAGGGCTGATTTCGCGGGCTCGAGAACGCGAAGGCGTCGACCTGATCTACGTCAACGACAACTACGGGGATTTCACTGCCGATCACACCGAAATCGTCCGGTCGGCACTCGACGGCGAACACCCGGATCTGGTCGAGCCCATCGCGCCCGACGAGGGTGCGTTGTTCCTCGAGAAGGTCCGGCACAGCGCCTTCTACTCCACGGCCCTGGACTACCTGCTGCGCCGGCTGGAAACCAAGCGGTTGATCCTGACCGGGCAGGTCACCGAGCAATGCATCCTCTACACGGCGCTGGACGCCTACCTTCGCCATTTCACTGTGACCGTGCCACCGGACGCGGTCGCCGCCATTCTTCCCGATCTGGGACAGGCGGCGTTGCAGATGATGGAGCGCAACATGCGAGCCGAGATCTCGCCCGCGCAGAACTGCCTGGGCTGAGGCTTCTCGCTGGCCCCTTGCTGCCTCGTGTTGGTCTGCAGTTCGCCCGCAGGCACCTCACCTGATCCAGAGATTTTGATTGCGTCGCGCATCGTGAATCAGACCCGCCGCACCATCACCACAGCGCGAAATCCCTGGAGGAATTGTGAATAAGCCTGCCGTTCAACGTCAGTCGCGTCCCTTGCTGCCCGAGCTATCCGAACTCTTCAGCGCCTTCCCGACGTTCGCCAACCTGCGTCCGCTCTTCGACAACCGCCTCCTGCGGCTGGAGGACGAGGTGAAGGACGGCGTCTACGAGGTGCGCGCCGAGCTGCCGGGTGTCGACCCCACCGACGACATCGAGGTCAGCGTGCGTGACGGCAAGTTGACGATCAAGGCCGAGCGCACCCAGACGACCGAGTCCAATGGGCACTCGGAGTTCTCGTACGGCTCGTTCATCCGGACGGTGCCGCTGCCCGCGGGCGCAGACGAGGACGACATCAACGCCACCTATGACAGGGGCATCCTCACGGTCTCCGTACCGCTTTCGGAGGACCATCCGACCGACAAGCGCGTCGAGGTCATCGAGACCATCCTTGTCGACGAGGACGAGGACGACGACTACGAAGAAGACGACCAGGACGCCGATGACGTCGACGTGCAGGAAGAGCACTTGGCGGACGAGGAGCAGCATCAGCCCGCCGGCTGAACCCGATCACCTAGCCTGAGAGGCGTGGAAGCACCGGAACTCGTCGCACTGCTGCAGGGGCGGCGTGTTGCGGTGCTCACCGGCGCGGGGATGTCCACGGACTCGGGCATCCCCGATTATCGCGGGCCGGACTCGCCGCCGAGCAACCCGATGACGATCCGCCAGTTCACCTCCGACGGGGCGTTTCGGCAGCGTTACTGGGCGCGCAATCACGTCGGCTGGCGGCACATGGACGAGACGCTGCCCAACGCCGGTCACCGCGCGCTGGCCGAGCTCGAGCGCGGCGACGTGGTGTCCGGGGTCGTCACCCAGAACGTCGACCTGCTGCACACCAAGGCGGGCAGCCGCGCAGTGATCAACCTGCATGGCACCTATGCCCAGGTGGTCTGCCTGGACTGCGGCCACACGATGTCCCGCGCCGCCCTTGCCGACCTGCTCGAAGCCGCCAACCCGGGGTTTGTCGAGCGCGCGGAGGCCGTCGGCGGCATCGCAGTGGCTCCTGACGCCGACGCGGTCGTCGGCGACACCATGTCGTTTCGGATCGTCGACTGTTCGAAGTGCGGCGGAATGCTCAAGCCAGACATCGTCTATTTCGGCGAAAGTGTGCCGAAAGTCCGTGTGGATGAGGCGTATTCGCTTGTCGACGGAGCCGACGCACTACTGGTCGCCGGGTCGTCGCTCACGGTTTACTCGGGATACCGGTTTGTCCGCCATGCCGCGGCGCTGCGCATGCCGATTGCGATCATCAACCGGGGCAGCACGCGCGGCGACGACCTGGCGACCGTGAAGATCGACAGCGGCTGCTCGCCCATGCTGACGCTGCTGGGCGATGAACTACCGGCGGTCGCGAATTCGGCTTGATGGACACCGACGACGTCTCCTGGTTGCGGTCGCTGCTGGAAAGCAGGCGGCCAGACCCTGGTCCCGTTGTCGGCCGGTGGGCGCTTGGCATCGGCGACATGGTCGCCGACCATCCGCTGACGCCGGACAAGCTGCGCGGACTGGTCCGCAAGCTGAACCACTTCGGTGCAGTCGCGATCAGCGAGGAGGGCGTCGAGTTCGACGGCGATAAGGTCAAGTGGGTCGATGTGATCGAAATCCGCACCCGCAGCCTGGTCGAGTATCTGTTCACCGGCGGCGTAGACAAACAGGCCGACAAGCTGCCGCTGCCCTGGTTCCCCTTCCGCAGGAAGGTGATAGCGGCGATCTCGCGGGCGGCGCTGACGCTGCTACTCGCGGCGGCCAAGCAACAGCTTGACGGCGGTGCGCTCGACATCCGGATACCCGCCGAAGTGGACTACCACGGCATGCTGCGAACCCGCGAACTGTCGCCGGGCATTTTTGCCGCGGTCGTGTTGGCCGACCCGGCGGTTCGTCAGTGTTTCGAGGCGACCGCGCAGGCGCACGGCGTCGAGATCCGCCCCGCCGACGACGACGTGATGGAGGACGCCGAAGAGCGCGTCGAGCAGATCAAGGCGATGCTCGACAAGCTCACACCGTGATTTCGGCGCGCTTTGTTCCGCTCAGCATTCCGCTCAG
>JAVRPX010000803.1:0-4245 GCA_032161985.1 Mycobacterium sp. | reverse complement strand
GGCATTCTCATCGGTGATGCCGAAATCAGGCCGTGCCAGGCGGGCACGGTCTGTGAACAGTTCAACCGCTTCGTCAGCGAGTGACAAGGATGGCACCCGCCACGTCACCTCACCAGCGACACTGATCGGCTCACGGCTGGTGGTCAACATCGTCACGCCGGGGCATGCGTCTAGCACTGCCAGTATCAGCGCCGCACTCGCATCGAGCAGATGCTCACAATTGTCGAGTACGAGCAGCAATCGGCGCTCGCCGAGCGATCGCACGATCGTGTCCGTGGTCGAGCGACCAGGCTGGTCGCGGAGACCCAACGCGCGGGCCACCGCGACCGGCACAAGATCGGGATCCGTGATCGGCGCGAGGTCTACGTACCTCACGTCGTCGCCAAACTCGCTGGCGGCCTGGATCGCTAGACGCGTCTTACCCGAACCGCCCGCGCCGGTGAGGGTCACCAAACGGTTGCCGGCAAGGATCCCACGCACCTCGACGATCTTCGCCGCACGCCCGATGAAACTGGTCAACTGCACAGGAAGGCGTTGTGCAACAGTAGCTTTCGATGCTCGCAGCGGCGGAAACTCGTTGCGGATATCAGGATGGCACAGCTGCATTACCCGCTCCGGACGCGGCAGACCCCGCAACTCGTGCGAACCGAGGTCGGTCAGCGACGCGTCGACTGGCAGATGATCGACGACGATCGCCTCGGTCACACCCGACAGCACGGTCTGACCTCCGTGCGCGAGGTCGCGCAGCCGCGCTGTGCGGTTGATCGTCGGGCCGATGTAGTTGCCCTCGTCGCGCAACTGAATCTCGCCGGTGTGCACGCCGACGCGCAGCCGGATCGGCGCCAACGCGGCCCGCTGCAATTCCAATGCACACGCAACTGCGTCACTTGCGCGCGCGAACGCCAACACAAAACTGTCGCCCTCGCCCTGCTCCACCGGACGCACACCGCCGTGGACGGCGATGAGGTCAGCAAGCGTGGCATCGAGCCGTGCGATCGCGGCGGTCATCTCCTCCGGCTGGCTCTCCCACAACCCTGTTGAGCCTTCGACGTCGGCTAACAGCAACGTCACCGTTCCGGTCGGCAAATCGCTCACCGCAAGATCGCTCCACTCAGTTCGGCTCATGCTAGCCAGCGTGCAGTCGCCGCGTAGATCAAAACATCAGCGTTTGCGCGTATTTCTACGACCCCCACCGTGGGCAAATACGCGCTCGGACCGATGGTCTTGCCCCGCGGCCGCCGGATAGTCGACTCAATCGAGTTGAGTTGGAGGAACCATGTTAGAGGCAGTTGACGAAGTCGCCCTGAGTGAGTTGCCCCTGGCGCCGAGGAACCCGTTGCCGTATCGGCAGCAAGTGAGGGCGATCAGGACGTTCCACACCGGGCTTGAAATGTTGCGCGACACGGGTGGACCGGTAACACGGCTCACGCTCGCACCCACATGGCTCATGCCACCGGTCGTCGTCGTCACCTCACCGCAAGGGGCCCGCGACATCCTTGGCCGCAGCGGGGGACATATCGAGAAAACGCGCATACACCACGAAATGCGCCACCTGCTCGGCTCGAACCTGTTCGACCTCACCCACGAACCCTGGCTACCGCGCCGACGCACGCTGCAACCGATCTTCACCAAGCAGCACGTTCGCGAATTCGGCGGGCACATGGCCCAAGCCGCGCAAACGGTCGCCGACAGTTGGGTCGACGGAACCGAAGTAGACCTCGACACCGAATGTCGCAGGCTGACGCTGCGGGCGCTCGGCCGCTCAGTGCTCGGGCTCGACCTGGACGCCCACTCCGATGCCATCGCAGAGCCGCTGCGGGTAGCGCTGGAATATGTCACCGATCGGTCGCTGCGCCCGATTAGCGCCCCACGATGGCTGCCGACCCCGGCGCGCCGACGGGCGCGCACCGCGAGCGACGCGCTACACCGACTCGCGGACGAGATCCTGCAGGCGTGCCGCGCCGATTCGACCCGCGATGCACCGCTGGTGCAGGCGCTGATCGCGGCCAGCGATCCCGCCACCGGCCGGGCACTGTCCGACGACGAAATCCGTGATGAGCTCATCGTGTTTATGATCGCCGGCCACGACACCACGGCCACCACGCTGACCTACGCCCTGTGGGCGCTCGGCCACCACCGCGACATGCAAGACGAGGTCCGCGCCGAGGCTGTCGCGATCGGCGATCGCGAGCTGACACCCGAGGACGTTCCCGCCCTCGGATACACGGTTCAGGTGCTGCACGAAGCACTTCGGCTGTGCCCGCCAGGCGCGGCGACATCCCGGATGGCCATGCGGGACGTCGAGGTCGACGGCTACCGCGTCGAGGCCGGCACGATGCTGGCCGTCGGCATCTACGCGCTGCATCGCGACCCCGCCTTGTGGGACCACCCGCTGATCTTCGACCCCGACCGATTCAGCCCACAAAACTCCAGAGGCCGCGACCGCTGGCAATACCTACCCTTCGGCGCCGGACCACGCTCCTGCATCGGCGACCACTTCGCAATGCTAGAAGCCACCCTCGCGCTGGCCACCATCATCCGGCGCAGCGAAATCCATTCCATCGACGCGGATTTCCCGATGATCGTGCCGTTCACGACCGTCGCCGCCGCGCCCATCCGCGCCCGAGTGAACGACAGCAGACATCGCTGACCCTCCTTGGTTGGTCGAGCAGATGATCGCCAATCTAGGTAGCGCCATGTCGACTACTACGCCGAGACAAGGTAATGATGTCTAAACCACGCGAGCTGGCTGCCATCATCAACGAAGTGGCAGATCGCTTCGATCATCCCAATCCGATCAACGACTCTCGCTCGCTGCGGACCACCTGTCGGGATCCGGCCAGGCGAGCTCCTAGGCCAGGGGACCGGTGACCATTTCGGCGGCCGCCACCAACGCCCCCGAGGCGGCCATCGCGACCACGGCATCGATCTCCGGTGCCAGGTACCGGTCGGTGCCCGGTCCCGGAACGGATTTCCGGATCGCGGCGATGACGGCGGCGGTCGCGGGCGACGCTGCCAGCGGGGCACGCATCTCGATACCGCGCGCCGCGGTGTACACCTCGACCGCCAGGACCCGGGTCAGTCCGTCGATCGCCCTGCGCAGCTTGCGCGCCGCCGACCACCCCATGGAGACGTGGTCTTCCTGCATCGCAGACGACGGGATCGAGTCGACACTCGCGGGGTTGGCCAGCCGCTTGAGTTCGGACACGATCGCGGCCTGCGTGTACTGGGCGATCATGTGCCCGCTGTCCACGCCGGGATCATCGGCCAGGAACGGGTTGAGGCCATGGCTACGCGCGACGTCAAGAAACCGGTCGGTGCGCCGCTCGCTGATGCTCGCCAAATCGGCGACAGCGATGGCGAGGAAGTCCAGCACGTAGCCAACCGGGGCGCCGTGGAAGTTGCCGTTGGATTCCACGCGTCCGTCGAGTGTGACGACGGGATTGTCCACGGCACTTGCCAATTCGCGGCCTGCGACGGTGCGGGCATGCTCAACGGTGTCGCGCGCGGCGCCCGCGACCTGGGGTGCGCAGCGCAGCGAGTAGGCGTCCTGGACCAGCGAGCAGTCCGGGCCGCTGTGGCTGGCCACGATCGGCGATTCGGCGAGCACGCGGCGCATGTTGGCCGCGGCGTCGCCCTGTCCCGGATGCGGTCGCATGGCATGCAGATCCGCGGCGAACACCCGGTCGCTGCCGAGCAGGCCCTCGACACTCATGGCCGCGGCGACGTCGGCCAGCTTCAGCAGCGCGTCGAGGTCACGCAGCGCCAGCACCAACATGCCGAGCATGCCGTCGGTGCCGTTGATCAGGGCAAGGCCCTCCTTCTCGGCGAGCACCACCGGCTCGATACCGTGGCGTGCCAGCGCTTCGGCGGACGGCAGCAGTTCGCCGTCGGCGGTGCGCACCGAACCCTCGCCGATGGCCGACAGCGCCACGTGCGCCAAGGGCGCAAGATCGCCGGAGCAGCCGAGGCTGCCGTATTCGTAGACGACGGGCGTCAATCCGGCCGACAGCATCGCCGCATAGGTCTGCGCGACCTCGGGTCGCACACCGGTGCGGCCGGTGGCTAGCGTCGACAACCGCAGAAGCATCATGGCTCTGACGACTTCTGCCTCGATTTCCGATCCGGATCCGGCGGCGTGAGAGCGAATCAGACTGCGCTGCAATTGGGTTCTCAGCTCGCGGGGGATATGCCGGGTGGCGAGCGCTCCGAACCCGGTGGATACCCCGTAGACGGGCTTAGGGT
>JAVRPX010000802.1:0-10509 GCA_032161985.1 Mycobacterium sp. | reverse complement strand
GGGAACTCGCTCTTGACGCCCTCGGCGAACTTCGCCGCCAGCTCCAGGTCCGGGGTGCCGGTCTCCATCCAGATCAGGTCGGAGTACGGCGCGTAGGCCTTGGCGCGGGCGATGCACGGCTCGAGGCCGTTGCGCACCCGGTAGAAGCCTTCCTTGGTCCGCTCACCGGTGATGAACGGCTGATCACGCTCGTCGACATCGGAGGTGATCAGCGTCGCGGCCTCGGCGTCGGTGCGCGCGATCACGAGCGTCGGCACGTCGGCGACGTCGGACGCCAGGCGAGCCGAGGTCAGGGTGCGGATGTGCTGCTGGGTCGGGATCAGCACCTTGCCGCCGAGGTGGCCGCACTTCTTCTCCGAGGCCAGCTGGTCCTCCCAGTGTGAGCCGGCGACACCGGCGGCGATCATGGCCTTCTGCAGCTCGTAGACGTTGAGCGCGCCACCGAATCCGGCCTCACCATCGGCAACGATCGGGGCAAGCCAGTTCTCGCCTGACGTGTCGCCCTCCACCTTGGCAATCTGGTCGGCACGCAGCAGCGCGTTGTTGATGCGACGCACCACCTGCGGCACCGAGTTGGCCGGGTACAGGCTTTGGTCGGGATAGGTGTGACCGGAGAGGTTCGCGTCACCTGCGACCTGCCACCCCGAGAGGTAGATGGCCTTCAGGCCTGCGCGGACCTGCTGCACGGCCTGGTTGCCGGTCAGCGCGCCAAGGGAGTTGACGAACTCCATGTCGTGGAGCTGCTCCCACAGCACCTCTGCACCGCGGCGAGCCAGCGTGGCCTCCTCGACGACCGAGCCCTGCAGGGCCACCACGTCGGCGGAGGTGTAGCTGCGATCGATGCCCTTCCACCGCGGATTGGTGTCCCAGTCGTGCTGGATCTGTTCGGGTGACTTCGGCGTGCCAACGGTTGACATCGGTGCTCCTTCTGTTGCAAGTCGCTGGAGGCGTCACACGCGTTGTCGGTTGTTAACGTTCCAGCTTCTTCACTTGTGTGCTAACTCGAGCATGCACCAAGTTATAACCGCAGGTCCACTCGTTTCAATTGCCAACTTTCGCCAATGCCTACCGTTAACTTGTTAAGTTTGCAAACGTGGCTATCGCTTTACCGGTTCAGTAGCTACTCACCGGTAACGCAATTTTCGCTGGTCAGTACGCCCGTACTGTTAAACCGATCGGGTCAGAGGGCGAAGATGGCTGCGACGGCTTTCGTCTCGTCGCCGACCGCATATGTGAGCGTTGTAACAGTGCGGTCTGCCAGTTCAGCGCCGAATTGTTCGGTCGAGCCGGCCGGGTGCACATGGGAAACGATCTCCAGCTTGTCGCCCAGCGCGACTGCGGCGTCGTGCTCGATCGTCACCCTGATCGGCCGGTGCAGCAGGTCGGGATTGCTGAACAAGTAGTCCTCGATCACCGTCCAGTACACGGAGTTGTTCATGTGGTCGAAGATGTCGATGTCGGACACTCGCACTGGGTAATCGCGGATCTGCGCGGCGTCCTCGCGGCTACCGGCCTTCAAATAGGCCTTCCACCTCAGCCGGTGGACGTCGGTGGTGCGCTGTAGGCCTTCGATGAAGTCGTCGGCGATCCGCGCCGGGCCCTGGGTTTCGCGGTTGATGTTGATCCAGAACGCCTCGGACTCCATCAGTCCACCCTTACGACCGTCGATGCGTACCCGCATCTCGCACCATCGGTTAGAGGTGCCCGAGCACCACCGCCGCAGCCGCAGCATGTCCTGGAATTCGATGGGTCTGATCAGGTCGATCATCGTCCGCCGAACGATCCACAGCGGATGGGTTTCCTCGAAGCCGAGTTCGCGCAGATGGTCCGAGCCGATGTCCTGGATGTGGCGGGTGGCGGCGTCGAAGCGCAGCCGACCTTCGCGGTCGATGTCGCCGACACGCAGCGGCCATTGCCGGTCGAAGACGTCCGGGTGCGGATCGGGCACAGGCATCATCGCCTTACCCAAACCGGTGCTAACCGCGGTTCCCGACATGTCTTGGTTCTCCCCTGTTACTCCAACCGGCTCCCGATCCTGCCACAGGCGCCGATCTGCCAACAATGCAAAGCCCGGCTTCGCAGTCTTGTTAGGCTGTCTGACGTGGCGAAAACGTTTGTCGGCTCGCGGGTGCGACAACTGCGCAGCGAACGCGGCTTCAGCCAGGCGGCGCTGGCGCAGATGCTGGAGATCTCGCCGAGTTACCTCAATCAGATCGAGCACGACGTTCGCCCGCTGACGGTTGCCGTGCTGCTGCGGATCACCGAGGTGTTCGGTGTCGACGCCACGTTCTTCGCATCCCAGGACGACACCCGCCTTGTCGCCGAACTGCGCGAAGTCACCATGGACCGCGACGTGGACATCGACGTCGACCTCGCCGAAGTCGCCGACATGGTCGGCTCGCATCCGACGCTGGCCCGGGCGATGGTGAACCTGCACCGGCGTTATCGCCTGACCACCACACAGCTCGCGGCCGCGACCGAGGACAGGTACTCCGACGGCAGCGGCAGCGGATCGATCACGATGCCCCACGAGGAAGTGCGCGACTACTTCTATCAGCGGCAGAACTACCTGCACGAGCTCGACGCCGCCGCCGAGGATCTCACCATCCGCATGCGGATGCACCGCGCCGAGCTGGCCCGCGAGCTGGCCGACCGGCTGACCAGGGTGCACGGTGTGCACGTCGTGCGACGAATCGACTTGGGCGACACGGTGTTGCACCGCTTCGACCCCGCATCCAAGACGCTCGAGATCAGCGGACACCTCTCCTCAGGACAGACGGTGTTCAAGATGGCAGCCGAGCTGGCCTACCTGGAGTTCGGCGAACTGATAGACAAGCTGGTCGCCGAGGGCAAGTTCACCAGCGAGGAGTCGGCTACCCTGGCCCGGCTGGGGCTGGCCAACTACTTCGCGGCCGCAACGGTGTTGCCGTATCGGCAGTTTCACGACGTCGCCGAGAACTTCCGCTACGACGTCGAGCGGCTCTCGGCGTTCTACTCCGTCAGCTTCGAAACCATCGCGCATCGGCTGTCAACTCTGCAGCGGCCGTCGATGCGTGGCGTGCCGTTCTCGTTCGTTCGCGTCGACCGCGCGGGCAACATGTCGAAGCGGCAGTCCGCCACCGGTTTTCACTTCTCGTCATCCGGCGGCACCTGCCCGCTGTGGAACGTCTACGAGACGTTCGCCAACCCGGGCAAGATCCTGGTGCAGATCGCGCAGATGCCCGACGGGCGCAGCTACATGTGGGTGGCACGCACAGTGGAGCGCCGCGCGTCGCGCTATGGTCAGCCGGGTAAGACGTTCGCGATCGGCCTGGGCTGCGAACTTCGGCACGCACATCGGCTGGTCTATTCGGAGGGACTGGACTTGTCGGGTGACAACGCGACGCCGATCGGCGCCGGGTGCCGGGTCTGCGAGCGCGACAACTGCCCGCAGCGGGCGTTCCCCGCGCTGGGCCGGGCACTCGACCTCGACGAGCACCGCAGCACGGTGTCGCCCTATCTGGTGAAGCACTCATGAGCGCCCCCGCACGTATCCCACCGGGCGGCTTCAAGGAACTCGGGCCGATCAACTGGGCCATCGCCAAGCTTGGCGCGCGCGGTATCCGCGCCAAGAAATTCCACCTGTTCAATGTGCTCGGGCAGCACAAGCTGTTGTTCCTCGCGTGGCTGCCCTTCTCCAGTTATCTGCTGTACGCAGGCAAGCTCTCTCGCGGGGACGCCGAACTGGTGATCCTGCGGGTTGGGCACCTACGCGACTGTGAGTACGAACTGCAGCAGCACCGCCGGCTGGCCAAGAGCCGCGGCGTCGATGCCGACCTGCAGGCGAGGATCTTCGAGGGACCGGACGCCGACGGGCTCACCGAGCGGCAGCGCGTGCTGATCACCGCGACGGACGAGTTCGTCATCACCCGCTCGATGTCACCGGAAACCTGGGCGGCGCTGTCGCGCGTCCTGAACCGCGCGCAGCTCATCGAATTCTGCACCCTTGCAGGGCAATACGATGCGTTGGCGGCCACCATGGCGACGCTGAAGATCCCGCTAGATTTCCCGGACTAGCTTCGGGAACAATCCGCTTCCTGACTGCGTTTGGGGGTTTATCCAGACCTGATCAGGAAGGGAAATGTCGGATGGCCACAGACTACGACGCTCCCCGCGTCACAGAGCCCGACGCCGACGAGTCGCTCGAGGAGCTGAAGAGCCGGCGCAGCAACGACGCGACGACCGCAGTTATCGACGTCGACGACGGCGACCCAGTCGACTCATTCGAGCTACCCGACGCAGACCTCAGTGGTGAGGAACTCACCGTCCGCGTCATTCCCAAGCAGGCCGACGAGTTCGTCTGCTCCAGCTGCTTCCTGGTGCAACACCACGCACGGTTGGCCCTGCGCAAGGACGGCCAGCAGATCTGCGCCGACTGCGTCTGAGGACCGCTATGGCGTAGGGCGATCCTTCGAATACATACCCGTAGGGCCCGACACCCGCGTAGTAGGCGAGCAGTTCGAAGACGCATTGAACGCCGCCGACAACGACGAGGAAGACACCGTTGGCCAGAAGGAGCCGCCGTCGTGCTGCGGCCATCGTCTGACTATAGGTACGTAACCCCTAACACGGTCAGAGACAACAGCACCGGGGAGACAGGCAGGGCCCACAGGAACGCCGCCCACACCTCCGACTCATGTCGATACGACCGCCACCCCAGCGCGACGGCGATGGCGCCAACAACCATCGACACCGCCGCGACGACCAGCACCCAACTGCTGACGCTTCGAGTCGCGATCGCGATGGAAATTCCGGCCAGCCACAGGATGTGGCCGACCACCAATCCGCCGATGCCGGCGACCCAGATCGCTCTCAAAAGTTGATCATGTGGCCGGTGAGGCCGTGGAAGCATTCCTGCAGCGCTTCCGACATCGTCGGGTGGGTGTGGACGTTTCGGGCCAGCTCGTTGGCTGTCAGGTCCCATTTCTGCGCCAGGGTCAGCTCGGGCAGCAGCTCGGACACGTCGTGGCCGATGAGGTGCCCGCCCAGCAGCTCGCCGTACTTGGCGTCAGCGATCAGCTTCACAAAGCCGCTCGGATCGCCGACGCCGTGCGCCTTGGCGTTGGCGGTGAACGGAAACTTCGCGACCTTCACGTCATAGCCCTCGTCGCGGGCCTGCTCCTCGGTGAGTCCGAAGCTGGCCACCTGAGGCTGGCAGAACGTTGCGCGCGGCAGCATCCGGTAGTCCCCAAGCGGCAAAGTGTCTGCGCCCGCTATGGTTTCGGACGCGACAACCCCCTGCGCCTCGGCCACGTGTGCAAGCTGCAGCAGCCCGGTGACATCGCCGATGGCGTAGATGTGGCCCACGTTGGTGCGCATGTAGTCGTCGATGCCGATGGCCTTACGCTCAGTGACCTGCACGCCGGCCTTGTCCAGACCGTAGCCCTCGATATTGGGGGCGAAACCGATGGCCTGCAGTACCTTCTCGGCCTTGATCTCGTCGGACTTGCCGTCCTTGCTGACGGTGACGACGACCTCGCCGCCGTCGTCTTTGATCGACTCGACCTTGGTTCCGGTGAGCACCTTGACGCCGAGCTTCTTGAACTGCTTCTCGATCTCCTTGGAGACCTCGGCGTCCTCGTTGGGCAGCGCGCGCGGCAGGAACTCGACGATGGTGACGTCGACGCCGTAGTTCTTGAGCACATAGCCGAACTCCATGCCGATCGCGCCCGCACCCGCAATGACGATCGATGACGGCAGCTCGCGCGACAGGATCAGCTCTTCATAAGTGACCACGTTGTCGGACAGCGACGTGCCGGGCACCAGCCGGGTGCTGCTGCCGGTCGCGATGATGATGTTGTCGAACGTCACCGTCTCGGTGCCGCCCTCGTTCAGGGCGACCTCCAGGGTGTGGTCGTCAGTGAACTTGCCGTACCCGTGGATCTCGGTGATCTTGTTCTTCTTCATCAGGAAATGCACACCGGCCACTCGGCCGTCGGCGACCTTGCGGCTGCGATCGAAGGCGACCCCGTAGTCGAACGTCGCCTCACCACTGATGCCGAACTGCTTGGCTTCCTTCGTGAAGATGTGCGCCAGTTCGGCGTTGCGCAGCAGCGCCTTGGACGGGATACAGCCAACGTTGAGGCATACCCCGCCCCAGTACTTGGGCTCGACGACTGCGGTGTTCAGTCCGAGCTGGGCCGCGCGAATGGCCGCGACATATCCGCCGGGGCCTGCTCCAAGAACGACGACGTCATAGTGGGTCACCCGCCCAACCCTAATAGGGAATGAGTCCGACCAAACAGCGGCTTACCCGATCGCAGAAGTAGAGGCCATGCAATACCGCCGCCCCACCGGTCGCGGCGAGCGGCCCCGACATCACTGCGATCGCCAGCGCCGAGACCAGCGGCTTGTTGTTCACCATCGCGGTCAGCAGGCTGCCGACACCGCAGACCATCAGAAAAATCAGCACCACGAACACCGGCAGCGTCTTGTCGAGTGAGTGGAACCACCAGTAGTAGAGCCCCAGCCCGATAGCGGCCGCGACGATCCATACTCCCGCCACGACGAGGACGAAGGTCCAGCGCTTCAGGTATTGGTAGGTGCCAGGCACCACCTCTGATTGGGCAGACGCGGGAATGGGCCCCGATGGCTCCGGGTCGGCGACCAGGGGCTGCAAAGGATTGGCGGCCGACGGAAATTCGCCGGTGTCGAATGCCGGCAGGTAGGGCTCCGTGTGCTCGCCGGGCAACGTGTCGTGCTCTGTGGTCTCAGCCACCGTTGACCACCTGGATTGCGACGACGACGCCGAGCCACCCTGGAGCGATCGCCAGGACGAAGGCGCCGAGCGTCGTCACCCAGCGTCGGCCCGACAGCAGGATCAGCAGCATCCCGATCGCGCTGGGCACGGTGACGACGAGGGCGACGACGACATCCGGTCGCATCGTGGCCTTCACCAGCAGCGTCGAGGCGATACCGACGATCTGGCCGACCGCGACGCCGACGAGCAGGGCGCTCGCCAATAGCCACGCACGCGGTAGCGGTACCACCATTCGACGATAACGCCGAGGTCAGCCGCACAGCGGTTAGCTGCCCGGCGCGCCGCCAGGTACGGGGCATGCATCGACGGCCTCGGCGACGACATGGGTCCCGTTGTGCAGCGGCCGGTCCCCACGGGCGTAGTCGGCGCCGGTAACCGCCGGATGTTCCACAAGCAACTGGTTTTCGGCGTCGGTGAACGCTCTGCCGCGGCTGAGAAAGCGCATCCCTTCTGGCGCCTCGATGCTGAAGCCGCCGCCTCGCCCCGGCACGACGTCGATCACCAGTTGCGTGTGTTTCCACGCCTCGAACTGCGGCCCGGAGATCCAGACCGGCACTCCGCCGTCGCCGACGTCGAGGATCGCGAGCAGGACGTCACGGTCGCCGACGATGAACTCGCCGTCCGGGTAGCACATCGGCGATGACCCGTCGCAGCATCCGCCGGACTGGTGAAACATCAAGGCGCCGTGCCGATCCTGGAGCCGCCGCAACAGCTGCGCGGCGGCCTCGGTGATCAGTGCCCGCGGCGCAGCCTCACCGGTCATCGCGCTCCTTCCCGCCGAACGTGGGTTACCCGCACGCGAAATCGCGATTCGGCGTGCGGGTAACCCACGTTCGCGCTGACTTGGGAATCAGAAGAAGCCCTGGGCCTTATTGCTGTACGACACCAGCAGGTTCTTGGTCTGCTGGTAGTGATCGAGCATCATCTTGTGGTTCTCGCGGCCGATGCCGGACTGCTTGTAGCCGCCGAACGCCGCGTGCGCCGGATAGGCGTGGTAGCAGTTGGTCCACACCCGGCCGGCCTTGATGTCGCGCCCGGCGCGGTAGGCGACGTTGCCGTCGCGGCTCCACACCCCGGCACCGAGTCCGTAGAGCGTGTCGTTGGCGATGCCGATCGCGTCGTCGTAGTCCTTGAAGGACGTTACGGCCACCACCGGCCCGAAGATCTCCTCCTGGAAGATGCGCATCTTATTGTTGCCCTCGAAGATCGTCGGCTGCACGTAGTAGCCGCCGTTGAGGTCACCGCCGAGCTGTGCTCGCTCACCGCCGGTGACGACGCGGGCGCCCTCGTCCTTGCCAATCTCGATGTAGGACAACACCTTTTCCAGCTGGTCGTTGGAGGCCTGGCTGCCGATCATGGTCTCGGTGTCCAGCGGGTCGCCTTGGCGCACCGCCTTGGTGCGGATAGCCGCCAACTCCAGGAACTCGTCGTAGATGTCGGCCTGGATCAGGCTGCGCGACGGGCACGTGCAAACCTCGCCCTGGTTGAGGGCGAACATCGTGAAGCCCTCCAGCGCCTTGTCCTGAAAGTCGTCGCCGGCGGCCATCACGTCGTTGAAGAAGATGTTGGGGCTCTTGCCGCCGAGTTCCAGCGTCACGGGGATCAGGTTCTGCGACGCGTACTGCATGATCAGCCGGCCCGTGGTGGTCTCCCCGGTGAACGCGATCTTCGCGATCCGGTTCGACGAAGCCAGCGGCTTGCCCGCCTCGAACCCGAAGCCGTTGACGACATTGACCACCCCGGCGGGCAGCAAGTCGCCGATCAGGCTCATCAGATACAGGATGGACGCCGGGGTCTGCTCTGCCGGCTTGAGCACGACGGCGTTGCCCGCGGCCAGCGCCGGGGCGAGTTTCCAGGTCGCCATCAGGATCGGGAAGTTCCACGGAATGATCTGGCCAACGACACCGAGCGGCTCGTGGAAGTGATAGGCCACGGTGTCGTCGTCGATCTGGGACAGCGACCCCTCTTGGGCACGGATCGCCCCGGCGAAGTAGCGGAAGTGATCGACGGCCAACGGCAGGTCGGCGGCCAGTGTCTCGCGGATGGGCTTGCCGTTGTCCCAGGCCTCGGCCAGCGCGAGCGACTCGAGGTTGGATTCGATGCGGTCGGCGATCTTGTTGAGGACGTTGGCGCGTTCGGCGCCTGCGGTCTTACCCCATGCCAGCGCAGCGCCGTGGGCCGCGTCGAGAGCCTTGTCGATGTCGGCGTCGGTCGAACGCGGTATCTCGGTGAATGGCTGGCCGGTGACCGGCGTGAGGTCCTCGAAGTACTCTCCGCCGACCGGCGGCACCCAGTCACCGCCTATGAAGTTTCCGTACCGCGACTCATACGACATCAGGGCGTCCGCGGAACCGGGGCGGGCGTAAACGGTCATCAGTGACCCCTTTCGAACGGTGTAACCGAGCTCACACTACGCCCGCCCGCCAGAATGGTTCCGTGGCGGACGACCCGTATCTGTGGCTCGAGGACATCACCGGCGACGACGCGCTGGACTGGGTGCGCAAGCGCAACGAGCCCACGCTCGCCGAGCTAACTGGCGCCCGGTTCGAGCAGATGCGTTCCGAAGCGCTGGAGGTGCTCGACACCGACGCCCGCATCCCGTATGTGCGGCGCCGCGGCGACTACCTCTACAACTTCTGGCGCGACGCGGCCAACCCGCGAGGGTTGTGGCGACGCACCACACTGCAGAGTTATCGCAGCGAGGAGCCGGAGTGGGACGTCATCATCGATGTCGATGAACTCGCGCGTCTCGACGATACGAACTGGGTGTGGGCGGGCGCCGCCGTCATCGAGCCGGATCACTCGCTGGCGTTGATCAGCCTGTCGCGCGGCGGATCGGACGCCGCGATTGTGCGCGAATTCGACATGCGCACGCGCGAATTCGTGACGGACGGATTCGAGTTACCCGAGGCGAAGACGCAGATCAGCTGGGCAGACGAGAACACCGTGCTGCTCGGAACCGACTTCGGGGAGGGTTCACTCACCGAGTCCGGGTATCCGCGGCTGGTCAAGCGATGGCGTCGCGGGCAACCTCTTGATGAGGCCGCAACGGTGTTCAGCGCCGCAAGCACCGATGTCATGGTCGCGGCATCAGTAGACCGCACACCGGGTTTCGAGCGGACGATGCTGAGCCGCGCCATCGATTTCTTCAATGACGAGGTCTACGAACTGCGCGACACCGAGTTGATTCGCCTCGACGCACCGACCGACGCCACCATATCCGCGCATCGCGACTGGCTCCTGATCGAGCTGCGCACCGATTGGTACACGGGCTCCGCCGTGTATGTGGCGGGCTCGCTGCTGGCAGCTGACTACGACGAGTTCCTTGCAGGCACAGCACAACTGCAAGTCGTCTTCGAACCCGACGCGCATACCAGCTTGAACCACTACGCGTGGACGCGTGATGCGCTCGTGGTGGTCACGCTCGCCGATGTCGCCAGCCGCGTCGAGATCGTCACTCCTGGATCGTGGCATGCCGAGCCGGTATCGGGTATTCCGGAGAACACCAACACCGTGATCGTCAACGTCGACGAGCACGGCGACGAAATTTTCCTCGACTCAAGCGGATTCGACACACCGTCGCGCCTTCTGTACGGGACGGCGGGTGGTGTACTGGAGGAGATCAAGCGAGCACCGTCGTTCTTCGACGCCGCGGATCTCGAGGTCAGCCAGCACTTCGCGACCTCGGACGACGGGACCGCGATCCCGTA
>JAVRPX010000801.1:0-2878 GCA_032161985.1 Mycobacterium sp. | reverse complement strand
AACGTCGTATACGCCGAAATCCGGTTCGCGCCAGAACTGCACATCGACCGCGGGTTGTCGCTGGACGCGGTCGTCGACGCGGTGCTGGCCGGCTTCACCGACGGCGAGAAGGCGGCCAGCGCCGAGGCCCGGGGCATCACGGTGCGCTGCCTTGTCACGGCGATGCGGCACGCCGCGCGGTCCCGCGAGATCGCCGAGCTCGCCGTCCGGTTCAGAGACAAGGGTGTGGTCGGTTTCGACATCGCAGGCGCCGAGGCCGGATACCCTCCAACGCGGCATCTCGATGCGTTCGAGTACATGCGAAGCAACAACGCCCGCTTCACCATTCATGCCGGCGAGGCGTTCGGGCTGCCGTCCATCCATGAGGCCATTGCATTCTGCGGCGCCGATCGGCTCGGCCACGGCGTGCGGATCGTCGACGACATCCACGAGGATCCCAGTGGGACCTTCCGCCTGGGCCGACTCGCATCGCTGTTGCGGGACAAGCGGGTTCCGTTTGAGATGTGCCCATCGTCGAACGTGCAGACCGGCGCGGTCGGCAGCATCGCCGAGCATCCGTTCGACCTGCTGGCCCGGTTGCGCTTTCGCGTCACCGTCAACACCGACAACCGGTTGATGAGCGACACCACGATGAGCCGGGAGATGCAGCGGCTGGTGGAGGCTTTCGGCTACGGCTGGAGTGATCTGCAGCGGTTCACCATCAACGCGATGAAGTCGGCGTTCATCTCGTTCGACGAACGCCTGGCCATCATCGACGACGTGATCAAGCCCCGCTACGCCGTGCTCATCGGCTAGACCCCACTACCGCGACTGTGCGTGTCTGCACGCCGACACGCCGTACGGCGCGCGCAGTCCACGCTCTCTCGCGCTCGGTGAGCGTGCGCGGAATGCCAGCAAGTACCGGCGTGTCGGCGTGCAGACACGCACGCTCGCGGAGGTGCCCCCAGCTCGCGGAGGTTAGGCCAACGCCTGTCGCACGGTATCGGCGAATTTGGTCGGTGCTTCCATGAATCCACCGTGGTCGCCGGGGAATTCGACCGTCGCGTTACCGAGCAGTTCGGCCAGGGCCGTAGACGTCCGGTGCGTCAACAGATGTCCGGATCCCACCCCGAGGCCGACCAAAACCCTTGTCGGGCTTGCCTTCAGCGCCTTGACGTCCGGAACGTACTGAGTCGTGTGCCACAGCTCGTGGTTGAAGAATCGGCCGGCCTCGCGACGCTCATCCTCCGACGGCTCGGGAGGTGTGGGCAGTTCGGCGCCCTCAGGGTTCGACATGTCGAAGCCGGCGTTCACCATGAACTTGAACCAGGCGACGCCCATGCCATCGGTGCGGTATGTGTCGATGATGTCCTGGGTGTTCGCGCGTTGCTGCGCAGCGTCGGGCACCAGCTCCAGCAGCGGCGGCTCGTGGGCGATGAGCGTGCGCACTCGTCCGGGATGCCTGACGACGAGCGCCAGACCCGTGACCGCACCGCCGCTGGACCCGAACACGTCAGCGGACTCAGCGCCCAGATCGTCGAGGATCGCGGCGACGTCGTCCGCACGCAGCCCGGGTGTGGAGTCCTGTTCGGGATCATCGATCGTGCTGCCGGCGATGCCGCGCGGGTCGTAGGTGACAACGGTGTGTTCAGTGGCCAGCGCGTCGGCCAGGGGTGCGAAATCCGCCGTCCCCATCGGCGAACCTATGACGAGCAGCAGCGGCCCGCCGCCGCGGACCTCGTAGCGCAGGCGGGCGCCGGGGACGGTCACGGAGCGGACGGTGGCGGTGCTAGGCAGGGTCATAGTCGTGCAGACCGCTGGCCCGCCGAAAAGTCATCGCTGTTGCGCTACTCCTGGCGCAGCCGGGATTCGACGAACGACTCCAGCGCTTCCCACTGCTCGACGGCCTTTGCGTACGGCGGGGTCGGGCGGCTGACGGCGGGGTCGAGCACGTGGGCCACCAGCCGGCCCAGCGGCTGATCGGCGTCCAAGAACTCGTCGACGGTGGTGTCCTCGGCGTAATCGCCGACATCCCTGAGAAATTCGACGGCGAGTTCCAGTTGGTCGCGGTCGACGGCGTCGGGGCCGTCGGCGAGGTCGTCGGCGATTCCTGTCAATACATAGATGTTGTCGTCGCTGATACTGACCTGCAACGAGCCGTCGGTGGCCGCCGTGCGGATGTCGTCATAGGTCGCCAGGTCGGACAGGTCATGGTCGTGTTCGTCGGCCAGGTACCGGGCAAGCGCGCCACCGGAGCCGAACACACTGACTCTTCCGTTGCGGCCCAAGAAAATTGGCTGGTCATCGAGATAGCAGCGCAACGTAAAGAACGTGCCGGCGCTGGTCAGAATCCGCACGGGATCGATGCCAACGCGCTGCCAGAAGTCCTCGTCGCTACCGAGCACCTTCTCCTCGGCCGCTGTGGTGAGTGCCTCGGCTTCGTGGTCTGTGTCGACGATTTCGTCGACCACGACATCCGACTCGTCCCCTTCGTCCGCCTCTTCGTCGACCTCGGGTTCGGGTGCGGGTTCGGCCAGCTCGGCTTCGGCCTCCTTCGAGGCGGCCTCGTCGACGTCGGGAATGGTGACGATCTCGTCGATGGCGTCCACCACGTTGTCCCAGCCGCGGCCGATCACCGCCTCGATCTCGGCCCACCGCTTGCGGCCAGGCCGCCCGGCGAACGCGTCGATGCCTCCGCCGACCGTTCCGAGCATCGGGTTGCCGTTGAAGAACTTGGTGACCGCGGGCATCTCGCATACCGATCCGATGGCCGACGCGATCGCCAGCGTGCGGTGCAGCTCCTTGATCGTCTCCTCGCTGGGCTTCTCGGCGACGAGCTCCTGGAGGCTGACGAGGTCGTACTGGCGATCCTCGGGCGGATCGAACTTGTGCGCGGACG
>JAVRPX010000800.1:0-3490 GCA_032161985.1 Mycobacterium sp. | reverse complement strand
CAGGATGCCAAGCCCGCCCCGGAACTGTTGGTGGTCAACAAGGTTGACGCCGCAGGCGGTCTGGCGCTGGCTAAGCTGCGGCGCGCATTACCGGACGCGGTCTTCGTCTCCGCGCAGACCGGCGACGGTCTTGACCGGCTGCAGCAGCGGATGGCCGAGCTGATCGCGCCCACCGACACCATCGTGGATGTGACAATCCCGTACGACCGCGGCGATCTCGTCAGCAAGATGCATGCCGACGGGCGGGTGGATGCCACCGAACACACTGCCGACGGCACCAGGATCAAGGCGCGGGTACCGATCCCCTTAGCGGCAAGCCTTCGCGAGTTCGCTACGTTCTAGATCTTCCGTCGCTACATTTGCGCGTGGCGAACTTGGATCCATTCCGCAGTCCAGCTGCACGGGCCAAGTACATCGAGTTGTACGACTCGATCATGCGGGATTGGCCGGTGGCCTATGAAGAGCGTGACGTCTCGACGTCCTTCGGCTCGACGCACGTCGTCGTCACGGGCAAGGAGTCCGCGCCGCCGCTCGTCCTTTTCCACGGCGCCGCGACCACGGCCGCGATGTGGGGTGCAGTCATCGCGCCCCTCAGTGATGTTTACCGCTGCTACTGCATCGACACCATCACCGACGCCAACAAAAGCATCGCGACGAAACGGGTACGTAGGGCGCCGGAGTACGTTGCCTGGCAACGCGAGACGTTGCTCGGACTCGGACTCGAAAACGCAAGCGTGGCCGGGTTGTCATACGGCGGCTGGCTCGCATCGCTGCTTGGAGTGCATTCGCCCGAATTCGTCGACCGGCTCGTGCTTATGAGCCCAGCTGCGACGCTGAGTCGAATCGCCATCGAATGGATGGCACGGATGGTTCCGGCCACCATGCTGCATTCGCGCGTCGTGGCCGAACGCGCCCTGCAGTGGGCGGCGAGTAGGCCCGATACCGCTGACATCGCCTCGGCGCTGGCCGTTGAGAGATTTCTGTCCTGCCGGGCCTCGTATCAACTGCCTCCCCCGAGCCGGCTCACCGACGACGAGCTGCGCGGAATCAACGTGCCCACGACAGTTCTGCTCGGCGACCGGGAGGTGATCTACGGCGGAGGGCCGCAGGCCGCGCTTGCCCGCGCTCAAAGGCTCATCCCCAACGTGCGCGCGCACCTTCTACCCAATGCCGGCCACATCCTGACGGCCGACGCTCCCGAGATAGTTGTTGCCGAGATGACGACGCGTTGACCCGAACACGAGAAGACGCAAAGACCCCTCAGGTTTCCTTGCGTCTTCTCGCGCTGTGTTGTGCTACTGCTCGGCTTCCTTCTTGGCGGCGTTGCGCTGTGCCTCGGCCTTGTCCTGCTGGGCCTGTCCCTCGCGATAGAGATCGTCGCGGCCTGCGACCGCGCCGGCGACCTCTTTGGCCTTGCCCTTGACGCCCTCGACGACGCCCTTGATTGCTTCCTCGGGGCCGCTGTTCTTCGACGACATTGCAGGTTCCTCCTGTTAATTGGATGGTGAACAGGGGATTTCCCAAAAGTCGGCGCCCGCAAACTTTGAGTGCGGCGCATCACACGTTGCGACTTTGCGCTTTCCTACGCCCAGCGCGGCGTGTCGCGTACCAAAACCGCACACTCGGGCGTTAGTCGATGTCGTAAACTTCTGCCGCGGATGCCGCCATCACACGTTGCGCGAGTTGTGCCTTCAACTCGTCGAGACGCTGCTCTTGTGCGTCGCTGCGGTTTTCGGTACGTGCCATATCGAGGAACTCGTCGGTGACGTACCCGTCGCGCAGCAGCAGCGTCGCCGTGCGGTCGCCGATCGTCACCTCGAACACGAAGTCCTCTCGCAGGCGGCCGAGGTCCGAGCTGACCAGTGATCGGTCAACGGTGTAGCGGCCATCGGTGACAGCGCGCGTGACGGCCTCGAACCCATCTCGCGCGCCCGGTCCGCGAAACGCGGTGCGCACCATGATCTCCCGCCGCGGAGGTGGGCCGTCGGGGGAAAGCGCCGCGAATGCCCGCTGCATCACCTTGAACGCCATTGCGACTCCGGCGGGGGAGTGGACTCCGTGGTAGCGCATCATGTCGTCGAACGTGAACGTGATTGTCCGACCGCCCTCTTCGACGGCCAGCGCGTCGGTCATCGGTCGACGATCACCGGGGACTGATGGGCTCGCACCGGCGGCAAGGGGTCATCGAACCTCTCCACCTGAACCAGCACGTGCGCGCCCGTGCAGCCGCGCGCCAGCGACGACGTGCCTGCGTCGTCGGTGAGCACGTTCGGGTTGCCGTGCACACACATGGCGTCCGGATCGCCGGGGTCGGCCGGATCGAACCACGCGCCCGTCGACAACTGCACCACATCGCGACGCAGGCGATCGTCGACCACCACGCCTGCCAGGCAGGCGCCGCGGTCGTTGAACACCCGCGCCACGTCGCCATCGGCGAGTCCACGCGTTGCGGCATCGACCGGATGCATCCGGATCGGTTCGCGCCCTTGTACTTTTGAACCCTGGCTGACGGCGCCGATGTCCAGCTGACTATGTAGCCGGGTCGCAGGCTGGTTGGCGAGCAGATGGAGCGGAAAGCGCTCAGCGCGCGGACCACCGAGCCATTCGGACGGCTCAAACCACTTCGGGTGGCCGGCGCAGTCGTTGTATCCGAACCCGTCGATGTCGTCCGAGAAGATCTCGATGCGGCCGCTCCGCGTGTTCAGCCGGTGGCCTTTTGGATCGGCCCGGAAGTCGGCCAGTAGCGTCAGCCCGTCTTCGGTCGGCAACCGCAACCGGCCGCGCCGCCAGAACTCGTCGAACGTCGGCACCGCAAAATCCAGTCCGGTGGCCCACTTGTCGTACATGTGCGCGAGCCACTGTCGCGCCGTTCGGCCTTCGGTGAACTGCTCGCCGAACCCGAGGCGGTCTGCGAGTGCGGTGAATGTCGTGTAGTCGTCCCGGGATTGCGCGTACGGCTCTGCGAGCTTCGGCATCGCCATCAGTAGCGGGTCGTTGCGGGACCCGGAGTAGTCGTCGCGCTCGAACGGCGTGGTCGAAGGCACGACGATGTCGGCATGCTTGGCCATCGCCGTCCAGTACGGATCGTGTACGACGATCGTGTCGACGCGGCCGAATGCGCGCCGCAGCCGGGAAATGTTCTGGTGGTGATGAAACGGGTTGCCGCCTGCCCAGTACACCAACTTGATGTCGGGATAGGTCAGCCGCCGCCCGTTGTAGTCGAAATCTTCGCCGGGATGCAGCAGCATATCGCTGATCGCCGCGACCGGGATGAAGGTCTGCACCGGATTGGGGCCCTGTGGCAGCGACGGCAACCGGCAACGCAACGGCGGCAGCCCTGGTTCGTTCATCGACCCGTAGCCGTGCCCGAAACCGCCTCCGGGAAGGCCGATTTGGCCCAGCATCGCCGCCAGCGTGAGGCCCATCCATGGCGCCTGCTCACCGTGCCGGATCCGCTGCAACGACCAGCTGACCGTCACGATCGTGCGCC
>JAVRPX010000799.1:0-3459 GCA_032161985.1 Mycobacterium sp. | reverse complement strand
CCCGAAATTGTCATCAAAGTGGAGCCTATCTTGATGCCATTGACGATCTAGCGTGAAGATATGACGACGACACCCACCCGCGCAAGAGCCCGTTTCGTCGAGGTGACCCTCATCGTGTTCGGGGTGTACTCGGTGCTCGTCGGGCTGTTCATGTTCGTCGCCCCTGGAACGTTCTTCGAGACGCTTGGAAACTTCGGCGCGCGAAACGACCACTACATTTTCGACAACGCCACGTTCGAGTTTCCGCTAGGTCTGATGATGCTGGCCGCTGTCCGATGGTCGTCCTGGCGGGTTCCTGCCCTGGCGTTCGCCACGTTGCACTGGGGGCTGCACGCGCTGAGTCACATCATCGATCCCCACCACGCAGTGGGGGAGTCGATCGGCTGGCTTGAGGCCGGGGGCTTGGTGGCGACCACCGCGATCCTGGCAATTGCGTTGCGCGCCAGCGTCGCTGCGGAGAAGAGCTGATGCGGATACTGGTGGCAGGCGCCACGAGCGTGCCGGGAATTCCTCTGCTACGGGAGCTGAGCGCCCGGGGCCACGACGTCATCGGGATGACCAGCCAACCGGCGAGGACGCCTCAGATCGAGCAGCAGGGCGCCAAACCGGCGGTGGCTAACGTGTTCGACGCCACGCAGATCAACACGGTGGTCGGTGACATCGAACCCGAGGTGGTGGTGTCGCTGCTCACCACGCTGCCGAAGTGGGGACCTAAGCGGGCCAAGGACTTCGAGCCCGCGAAGAAGTTGTGGAGCCAGGGTGCCGGGAACCTGGTGGCCGCCGCCCAGCGGGCCGGGGTGCGGCGCGTCGTCGCGGAGTCGGTGGTCTTCGCCTACGGATACCCGACCTCGGGTCCGCAATTGGTGGACGAATCCGATCCGTATCCCGGCCCGCCGCCGAAGGGCGGGGACGACATGCTGGCCGCGCTCCGCGGTATGGAGCAGACCGTGCTGGCGTCAGGCGAGCACAGCGATACCGAGGGAATCGTGTTGCGCTACGGCCTTTTCTACGGGCCCGGCGTGCCACACGACAAGTTGTTCACGCGGCTGGCGAAGTGGTGGGCGTTGCCAGCGATGACCGGCAACGGCATTGCGTCGTGGGTGCACATCGACGACGTCGCGAAGGCCACGGCCGATGCCGTCACCAAAGGCCGCGGCGGTCAGATCTACAACATTGTCGACGATCGGCCGCAGTCGTTCGGCGACTACGCGCGCGAGTTGTCTAAGAAGCTGCACCGGCCACCGCCGATACCGATCTCACATCGGCTGGTGGGTTTGGTCGCGTCGTACCCGGCGACGGCGTTCGGGACGACCTGGCTGCCGTTGTCCAATGCCAAGGCCAAGGAGGAACTCGGCTGGACGCCTATTCGCCGGTAAAGTTCGGCGCTCGCTTCTCGAACGTCGCGGTGATGCCCTCCGTCAGGTCCTTGGACGGCAGCATTGCGGCGTTCCATGCCGCCACGTAGCGCAGGCTCTCCGAAACTCTGGCGATCCGCTGCTGATCGAGAACGTCCTTGACGCCGCTTACTGTCAACGGGGGGTTCGCGGCGATCTCGGCGGCCGTCTCATGCGCGGCTGCCAGTGAGGCTTCTGCATCGTCGTAGACGTCGTTGACCAGACCGATCTTCTCGGCCCGCGACGCGCCGATGTCCTTGCCCGTCAACGCCAGTTCGCGCAGATGCCCGTCGGACAGGATCAGCGGAAGCCGGGCCAGGCTTCCGACGTCGGCGACCATCGCCAGCTTCACCTCGCGCACCGAGAACTTCGCGTCGGCACTGGCGTAGCGGATGTCGACGGCCGAGATCAGGTCCACTCCGCCGCCGATGCACCACCCGTGCACCGACGCGATGGTCGGGGTGCGGCAGTCGGCGACGGCGCTGATCGCGCCCTGCATCCGCAGGATGGTCTGGTGAAAGTCCGCCCGCGGGCGGGCCGACCCGCCACCGCCGAGCACACCCGACAGCGAGCCGCTCATGGCGGGCAGGTCCAGGCCGTAACTGAAATTCTTGCCGGAGCCGGTCAGCACGATCGAGCGCACCTCGCGGTCGGCATCGAGCTTGGCGAACACCTCGGGCATCTCTGCCCAGAACGCCGGCCCCATCGCGTTGCCCTTGCCGGGACCGACCAGCGTCACCTGCGCTACGTGATCCTCGATGTCCACGGTGACCGATTCATATGCATCGCCCATGAACTACAGAGGCTAGCCACCTACCGTGGCGGGGTGCCCATCAGCACCTCGCTGACGGTGGCTTGGGGCAGGAACTGGCACGCGGCTTCGACCAGCATCTGCCCGACGGACTCGCCGTTGGGGCCCAGCGGATTGTTCTTGTCGGCCAGGACTGCGCGGATGACGGCCAGCCGCGTGGCCTCGTCGAGCTTGTTGAACTCGCTGCATTGCATGGTCAGCGCGTTCGGCGGCGCGGGAACCACAGGGACGTCGGTGTTCTTGGGAAACCCGGGGATCTGAATGTCCGGTATGGGGATGCCAGGCAGCCCCGGCACCGTCGACGTCGGCGTGCGTGTGGTGGAGGCGATCGGCGGTCCCGGCTGGGTGGTCATCGCGACGGTGCCGGGCGTGGTGCGCTCGCAGCCTGCGGTCAGGGCGGCAAGGATCAGCGCGGCCAGTGATATCCGCATGGCCGCCCAAACGTGCGTCCTCATCCCGTGAACGATATGCGCATGCGCGTCGTAGCGTGGGGCACATGCCCACGGACGAACTCGAGAGTGCCGAAGAGTCGCTGGCCGTGCTGGAAAACGTGCTGCACGGCATCGCGAAAGACGACGAATGCAAGCAGACGCCGTGCCGGGAATTCGACGTCGCGGAGCTGACCGACCACTTGATGAACTCGATCACGGCGATCGGCGCGCACGCAGGGGCTGAGTTCCCCGCGCGGGATCGCACTGACTCGGTGGAACGGCAAGTGATGCTCGCGGCCCGGCCCGCGCTGGATGCGTGGCACAAGCGTGGCTTGGACGGCACCGTGCCGTTCGGGGGAGGCGACGCCCCGGCCAGCATGATGGCCGGCGTCCTGTCGATCGAATTCCTGATCCACGCTTGGGATTACGCGATGGCAACTGCGCGCAGAGTCGAAGTACCGGATTCGCTTTCCGACTACGTGATGGGCCTGGCGAAGTTCATCATCACCCCCGCGGGCCGCACCAGCGTCGGGTTTGACGATCCGATCGAAGTGTCCGCCGATGCGTGCGCGCTCGACCGGCTGATCGCCTACACAGGCCGCCAGCCAAGCTAGCCGCGCTCTTTGATCCAGCGTTGGGCGAAGTCGAGGAAGGCGTCGTTCTCATGCGGCGCGGCGACGGTGACGCGTACGCCGTCGTCGCCATAGGGACGGACGATGACGCGGCTGTTCGCCGAGTCGTTGGCGAATTCCTGGGCGCGACCGGGCAGCGGCAGCCAGACGAAGTTGGCCTGTGACGGCGGCACGGTGTATCCGGCGTCGCG
>JAVRPX010000798.1:0-2798 GCA_032161985.1 Mycobacterium sp. | reverse complement strand
GGCGGAGGGATTTGAACCCTCGGACGGGGGTTACCCGTCACACGCTTTCGAGGCGTGCTCCTTAGGCCGCTCGGACACGCCACCGCGTGGCAGCTTACCGGCCGATCGCGGCGCTAATCCAATCGCGTTCAGCGGCTATCAGACAATGAAGCGGTGACCAACCGCATCCAAGCCCTGCTCGATATCGACTACCCCGTCGTCCAGGCACCGATGACCTACATCGCCAGGGCTGAACTGGCCGCAGCGGTCTCCGAGGGCGGCGGCCTCGGCATGATCGAGACGCTGACCCCAGAGGGCCGAGCCGACCTGCGCCGGGTGCGCGAACTCACCGACCGGCCAGTCGCGGCGAACCTGATGATCCAGGGCTGGAAACGCGATCCGTCCATCGTCGACGAGCTCGTCGCGGCCGAGGTTCGGCACGTGTTCACCTCCGCGGGTGACCCCGCGCTCTTCACCGCCCGACTGCACGAGGCCGGTATGACTGTCATCCACGTCGTCGGATCGTTGAAGGGCGCGATGAAGGCAGCCGACGCCGGCGTTGATGCCCTGGTGGTCGAGGGCGTCGAGGGCGGCGGTTTCAAATCGGCTCTCGGCGCTTCGACCATGGTCCTGCTTCCCCTCGTCGCCGACCGGGTCGACCTGCCGATCATCGCGGCAGGAGGGATATGCGACGCACGGTCCGCCGCGGCCGCCGTCGTCCTTGGCGCCGAGGGTGTGCAGATGGGCACCCGGATGCTCGCCAGCCATGAGGCCGCCGTGCACTCGAACTTCAAGGACGCAATCATGGCCGCCAACGACGACGGCACGGTGATGCTCGACATTCCCGGCAACCCCACGATGCGCGTGCTGCGAACGGGGCTCGCATCGCGAGTGGCCGCAGCCGACCCGTACGTGCAGCTGCTCGGCCGGATCACCGACCTGTACTTCGAAGGTGATATGGACGCCAGCGTCGCCAACACCGGCCAGGTGTCCTCACGGATCACCGATCTGCAGCCGGCTTCGCAGATCGTCGAGCGAACTTGGTCAGAGATCGAAAATGCATTGCGCGAGGGCAGATCTCGGCTCGGGGAGCAGGACGCTAGTTCGATCGCTGGTTAGCGAAGAACGCCTCAAGCGGCGCCGCGCACTCGTCGGCAAGCACTCCCCCGCGCACTTCCGGCCGGTGCGTCAGGCGCCTGTCCCTGACCACGTCCCACAGCGAGCCGACCGCCCGTGTCTTCGGTTCCCATGCGCCGAACACCACCCGCGCCACCCGCGCCATCACCAACGCGCCTGCGCACATCGTGCACGGCTCAACCGTCACCGCCAGAGTCGCGCCTTCTAGCCGCCAGCCATCACCCAATGCTGAAGCCGCGGCCCGCATCGCCAGGATCTCGGCGTGCGCGGTCGGGTCCCCCAGCTCTTCGCGCTGGTTCGCGGCCCGCGCCAATTCGGTGCCGTCGGCGGCGACGATCACCGCGCCGATCGGCACGTCGCGTGGCCCCACAGCAGAGGCGGCGTCGAGTGCGGCCCTGATCAGGTCTTCGTCGGTTCTCACCGATCGAGGCGGTCGAGCACTGCCGACAGCTCGTCGGCGAAGCCCATCTCCCGCGCGATCCGGCCCAGTTGTTCGTCGGCGTAGAGGTCGGACTCGTCGAGGATGACCCCCAACACCGCCTCCGGCAGCCCTACGTCCGCCAGCAGTCCGAGGTCGCCCTCCTCGAACGGATCGGCCTCTTCGAGCTCCTCCTGGGAGATGTCGTTGTCGAGCTTCTCCAACACCTCGGCGGCAATGTCATAGTCCAGCGCCGCGGTGGCATCCGACAGCAATAGCCGCGTTCCCGCGGGAGCAGGACGCAGGATCACGAAGAACTCGTCGTCGACGTCCAGTAGACCGAAAACAGCTCCCGCACTACGCAATTCACGCAGTTCGGTTTCCGCGGCGGTCAAGCTGTTCAGAGAGGCCCTGCGCATCGACGAGCAACGCCACTTGCCGTCCTCGCGCACGACGGCAACGCCGAAGCCGTCGGGCATATCGGCGGCCTTGCCCTGCGCCCGTGCACTCTGCGCTCCCATATGCACTTACGGTAGTCGCCGACGGCGGACCTTGACTAGCTATCGACACCAAGCCTGACGTCGGGCGATACAGCCGATGTGCCAACCTTGCAGGGTGACAAACACACCCGTTTGTGTGGTGGGTCTGGGTTTGATCGGGGGCTCCGTAATGCGCGCGGCTGCTGCGGCCGGGCGCGAGGTTTTCGGATATAACCGCTCGATCGACGCGGTCCAGGCGGCGAAATTCGACGGGTTCGACGCCACCGAGGACCTCGACAAAGCGTTGGCGCGCGCCGCCGACAGCAACGCATTGATCGTGCTCTCCGTGCCGGTGCCCGCGCTGCCGCAGATGCTGGGCCATATTCGCGACTCCGCCCCGCGGTGCCCGCTGACCGACGTGACCAGCGTGAAGAGCGCGGTACTGGAGGAGGTGCGGTCGTTCGGTCTGCTCGAGCGCTTCGTCGGTGGCCATCCGATGGCCGGGTCGGCGCACTCGGGCTGGTCGGCAGGCAATCCGCGGCTGTTCGTCGGCGCGCCGTGGGTGATCAGCGTCGACGACCATGTTGACGCCGACGTCTGGACGCTGGTGATGAACCTCGCGCTGGACTGCGGCGCGGTCGTCGTCCCGGCCCGCTCGGACGAGCACGACGCCGCCGCTGCGAGCATCTCGCACCTGCCGCATCTGCTCGCCGAGGCGCTCGCGGTCACAGCGGGTGAGGTTCCACTGGCGTTCGCACTGGCGGCCGGCTCATTCCGCGACGGCA
>JAVRPX010000797.1:0-3448 GCA_032161985.1 Mycobacterium sp. | reverse complement strand
CTCGTGGCTACCGTCTTCGCGTTCGTCATCGGCAGGCCCCTGATCCGGTTGAGCTATATGAACGAACTCCTCAACGCGGGCTTCCGGTATTCACTGGTGCGGTTGAGGGATGCCAGCGCCGCCATCGGCTTGTACCGGGGCGAGAATGCCGAACGCAGAGTGCTCAACCGCCGTCTGTCGGCAGTCATGGAGAACTACGGCTATTGGCGGAACCGGATGATCCTCTTCACGGGCTGGAACCTGTCGATGAGTCAGGCGATCGACCCGCTCCCGTTTATCGTCCAAGCGCCCCGGCTTTTCGCCCAGCAGATTTCGCTCGGCGATATCTTCCAGTCGTCGACCGCATTCCACAACATCCACAATTCGCTGTCGTTCTTCCGGAACGTCTACGACTCGTTCGCGAGCTATCGCGCGGCCATCATCCGCCTTGACGGGCTGATCGACGAGAACTCGCGTGCCCGCGCTTTCACTCGAGTCCTGACCGCTGTCTCGGAGGAGGGCAGGCTGGAGGTCGACGGTGTCGAAGTACGCACTCCCGACGGTGAGTACCTCGTGCATTCCCTCGACTTCAGCCTCGATCCGGGTGACACGCTATTGATCAGCGGTCGATCCGGCGTCGGCAAGACTGTTCTGCTGCAGAGCCTCGCCGGGCTCTGGCCGTTCACCTCCGGCAGCGTCGTCCTGCCGTCCAGCAGGCAGGATGCGATGTTCGTCCCGCAAATGCCGTACATGCCCCTCGGCGACCTCCGCGCCGCCGCGTCATATCCCCTCGAGGAGGGCACTGTCACCGATCGGGAGATCCAGCAGGCCTTGATCAGCGTCGCCCTGTCGCACATCGTCATCCGGCTCAACGACGTCAGGGACTGGGCGAAGGTGCTCTCGGTGGGCGAGCAGCAGAGGCTGGCCTTCGCCCGCATCCTTCTGAGCAAGCCGAGTGCGGTTTTCCTCGACGAGTCGACCTCGGCGATGGACGAGGGGCTCGAACTGATGCTCTACGAACTGCTTCGTGCCGAACTCCCTGGCACCATTTTGGTCAGCGTGAGTCACCGCAGCACGGTGGAGCAGTTCCACGACCGACACCTCGAACTTGTCGGCGGCGGCGAGTGGCGGCTCGATCCGCTCCCGACTAGGCGGTGACACCTCCGGGGCGCCAGCCGCTAGGTTGCGAGGTACCTTGCCGGAATGAATCCGGATATGTTCACCCCGACGCTGGACTGGGGTAACGAGCTGTGGACCTCGCTCATCTGGATCGCCAGGGCGTGGGCGATCGCGGCGGTGTCCACAATGGTCATCCTGGTGTTGTTTGGCCGCTTCACCAAATGGGGTAAGCAGTTCTGGCGCATTACCGGCGCGTACTTCACCGGTCCTGCCAGCGTCAAGATCTGGCTGTGGCTGGCGGCGCTGCTGCTCTCGGTGATAATCGGCGTTCGCCTCGACGTGCTCTTCAGCTACCAGAGCAACGACATGCTCTCCAGCTTCCAGTCGGTCGCCTCGGGTATCGGCAGTGGTGATGAAGCCGTGAAAAACTCCGGCAAGCACGGCTTCTTCTTCTCGATTCTCGTCTTCTCGATCATGGCCGTCCTGCATGTAGTGCGGATCATGCTCGATCTGTTCATGATGCAGCGGTTCATGCTGGCCTGGCGGGCCTGGCTGACCGATCGGCTTACCGGGGACTGGCTCGACGGAAAGGCCTACTACCGGGCGCGCTTCATCGACGACACCATCGACAACCCCGATCAACGCATCCAAACCGATATTGACATCTTCACCGCCGGTGTGGGACCCCTGCCCAACACACCGAACAACACGTCGGCCGCCACGCTGCTTTTCGGCGCGATCTCCTCGATCACATCGATGATTTCGTTCACCGCGATCCTCTGGAACCTTTCGGGCACGCTGGGCATATTCGGGTTCGAGATTCCCAGGGCGATGTTCTGGATCGGGCTCGGCTACGTTCTCTTCGCGACCGTCTTCGCGTTCTGGATCGGCAGGCCGATCATCTGGCTGCAGTTCAACAACGAGAAGTTCAACGCCGCGTTCCGCTACGCGCTGGTGCGATTGCGGGACGCGTCGGAGGCGGTCGCCTTCTACCGAGGGGAACTCGCCGAGCGAACCGGGCTGCGGCGACTCTTCGCACCCGTCGTCTCCAACTACAAGCGGTATGTGAACAGGATGATGGGTTTCTACGGCTGGAACCTGTCGATCAGTCAGATCATCGTGCCGCTGCCTTACCTGCTGCAGTTTCCGCGGTTCTTCGCCGGCGAGATCAAGCTCGGCGCGATGAGCCAATCCGCGTCGGCGTTCGGCAGCATCCAGGACGGGCTGTCGTTCTTCCGCAACGCCTACGACCAGATCGCCGGCTACCAGGCCGCGATCATCCGCCTTCACGGCCTGGTTGAGGCCAACGAAGCGGGCAGGGCGCTGCCGGAAGTGACGACCACTCCGTGCGTCGATGGCACGGTGCAGCTCAGCCGGGTGGAGGTCCGGACACCGGACGGGAAGCAACTCATCAACCCGCTCGACATGCGCCTGGAGATCGGCGACACAATGGTGATCACCGGCCCGTCCGGCAGCGGAAAGACCACGCTGCTGCGCAGCCTGGCGGAATTGTGGCCGTTCTGTTCGGGCACGCTGACCCGGCCGTGCGGGCCCAACGAGACGATGTTCCTCTCGCAGATGCCGTATGTGCCGCTGGGCGACCTGCGCGCCGTGGTGACGTACCCCGCCAAGGAAGGCGCGATCGACGACAACACGCTGAAACGCACGCTGCTGCGGGTGGCTCTTCCACATCTCGTCGACCGGCTCGACGAGGTATTGGACTGGGCCAAGGTGCTGTCCCCCGGCGAGCAACAGCGGATCGCGTTCGCCCGGATCCTGCTGACCAGGCCCAAGGTGGTGTTCTGCGACGAGGCCACGTCCGCGTTGGACGAAGGTCTGGAGTTCATCTGCTACAACCTGGTGCGCACGGAGCTGCCTGACACCATTTTGGTCAGCGTCAGCCACCGCACCAGCGTGGAGCAGCATCACACCCACGAACTCGAGCTGCTCGGCGACGGCGAATGGCGACTCGGCCGGGTGGAGGGCGGCGAGCCCGTCCCCGTCTAACGCCGCGCCGGGTAACTTCCCGGCATGGAACCCTTCACGCCGTCCCTCGATTGGGGCGACGAGCTCATCACGTCGGTGCTGTGGGTCGCGAAGGCATGGGTGATCGGCGCGGCCTGCACGCTCGTTGTGCTGGCACTGATCGGCCGGTTCACCAAGTGGGGCCGCCAGTTCTGGCGCGTCACCGGCGGCTATTTCAAGGGCCGCGAAAGTATTCCAGTGTGGTTGTGGCTGGGCGTGTTGCTGCTGTCGGTGATGATCGACGTCCGCTTGAGCGTGCTGTTCAGCTATCAATCCAACGACCAATTCTCGGCCCTGCAGGCCGCGTTCGAAGGTGAGGGAGCGG
>JAVRPX010000796.1:0-7336 GCA_032161985.1 Mycobacterium sp. | reverse complement strand
GACTTCGACAACTACCAGAGCTGGACCGACCGCGAGATTCCCGTGGTTGTGCTGAAGCCGCGCTAGGGGTTCGGCGGGGCAAAGCCCGGATTCGACAGCGCGGTGGCGACACCGGTGCCGATCGGGCCGTGTTGATCGACGATCGTGGCCGTGCCGGTGGCAACGCCAGCGTGGCTGGAGTGTGTGAGCGCAGCCAGACCGATGTATGGACCGTCGGGCAGACGGCTCAGTAACAGGGTGTAGTCCGCATTGATGAACCGCAAACCGCCTGTGCCGTAATGGGTTAGCGAACTAGCCATATCGCCTGCCATGGCGGCGTGGGTGAACGGTGTCAGGGGCTGGCCGTCAACGAGCGGTCGGATGGCGCGCACCCAGACGTATTTCGGGCCCGCATGCTGCCATGCGATGAGCCCGAAACCAGGGCCAGGTGTGTGGTCATCCTTGCCGTAGGTCCACACCATCATGCTCAAGTCGTCGGGTACCGGATCGGGTGCCGCAGGCAGCGGCGGCATCGTCACGGGTGATGTCCATACCTCGTCGGTCGGCTGGTCACCGCGGCGCAAGAAGAGCGCGCTGGCGCGGGCGACGACGGTATCGGATTGCGTCACCACCGCGTCCGCGAGCCGCAACCGCTTTCCCTCGCGGACCACGGTGGTCTGGACCCGTAGCGGAGCCATGGCCGCCGGTCGCAGCAGGTCGACGGTCAGCCGGGCGGGCTGGAAGTCGGGATCGCCGACGTCACGCTCGATCACGTGGCCGAGGATGCCGCCGGTGACCATGCCACTGATCGTCTGACCCCACGGCCCGCGTGCGAGGGCTGTTGGCACGAACGCGTCGCCATCGGGGATGTAGAACGCCGGTGGCAGGCGACTGCCGACCGGCGGGCCGGTCGCGCGATCCTGGGTGGTCATCGCGACCGACGATATCGGGTTAGTTCGGCTAAGAGTTCGCCAGCCGGCGTTTGACGTCGGGGGATACCGGGTCCACCACATCGGCGAACTCGGGATGCTTCTCAACAAAACCGGCCACCATCGGACATACGGCGACGATCCGCAGCCCTGCATCGCGGGTCGCCTGCAGCGCCTCGTCGACGAGAATCGTTGCCAGACCGCGGCCGCCGAAATCGTCGGACACCTCGGTGTGGGTGAAGATCCGTTGGCCGTCGCGATCGGCGTACTCGGTGAAGCCGACCTTCTGTCCGTCGACTTCGATGCTGAAGCGGTCGGACTCCTGGGTGACGGTGGTGGGTGCGCCTGTCTTGTCGGTGGCCATGCCTTCTCTATACCCCTGGATTGGGTCGCGGACGCAACGTGGCATTTGGCAGCGGCGGGGCAGGCAGGCGCTGGACCGCTCCCTGATAACCCTGCACCGCACCGAATCGGCCGTCGTGGTTCTCCCACATCTGCCGGTAGGCCGCGATGTCCTCGTGGTTGCGCCCGACGAAGTTCCACCACATCACCAGCTGCTCGGGGAACGGTGGACCGCCGAGCAGCAGCAGACGCGCGGGGCTTTGGCCGCGGTTGACGACCTCCAGACAGTCGCTCCCGGCCGCCTGGAACGCTAGATCGGCCACCGCGAGCGCGGTGCCCTCGATCTCGACGGCGCCCTGGTCGAGCAGCACACCGTGCTCGAAGCCGGGATCGACATCGAGGGTGAGGCGGGCACCCGGGTCGAGGTCGATCTGTGCGCCGAGCAGCGGAGTAAAGGTGTGGACGGGGGAGCGGTCGCCGGCGAGCTCGCCGAGGAAGACCCGCAAGGTGGCACCCGCAACGGAGCGCGGATCCGGCACGTAGTGGGCGAAGTCGCGACCGGTGTCGCGGTCGGAGCCGGGCAGCGCCACCCACAGCTGCACGCCGTGCAGCACGGTGGTGGCCGCGGTGGAGACCTCGGAATGGCAAATGCCCGCGCCCGCGGTCATCAGATTCAGTTCGCCGGGCCGCACCATCGCGTGCACCCCGGCGCTGTCGCGATGTTCCACCTCACCGCTGAACAGCCAACTGACAGTTTGCAATCCGGTGTGGGGATGCGGCGGCACGTCCATTGCTGGGCCGCCACGCACGTCGTGGGGGCCGTAGTGGTCGGCGAAGCACCACGCACCGATCAGCGACCGCTCCCGCTGGGGCAGCGTGCGTCGCACCGTGATCGCCCGCGGCCCACCCAGCGGTACCTCGCGTGGATGCAACACCCCGGCGAATCGCGAAGCCACACAGGCAACTTCGGCAGGCGCAGCGTCCGTGTTGCTCACGGACTCACACTAGCGCCGGGTTTCGCGACGCAGCCCGCACGCTGCCCGCCTGAGGGATCGCCACGTAGAGGTGGTGCCGTTCGTGGTGCAGTTGTACGCGGCATTCTGGCTACTGACGCACAGCTAGCTATCGCCCGCTGCAGGGGACCACGAGCTATTGACGCGACTAGCCATTATCGAGTTATTCATCTGCGAAATCAGGCTTGCTCCCATTGGCAAACAGCGCCGATGTTGAGTTGCGGAGACATAGTTAGCAAACGTCAGTCGCTGGGAGGTCAGGACTGCGTGCTGGTCGAGTTTCAGGCCGCGGTGAGCAGGTGCCCTACGTTGCCGATGTGTTCCTGTGACGTGAACGGCGATGATGCGCAGCACCCGCGCGTATTGGCAGCGAAACTGGCGGGTTCGCCGGCGTCGAGTGGATCGCAGCAATCGGTCAAGCACCGCAGACCGGCACCGCAGCCGGGTGATCGCCTAGAGAGTTTGCTAGAGTGATACCATCGCAGCTGACCGAACCCCATACAGCGAATCTAGTGAATCTCCTGTGATGCTTGTTTTCGCAACTAGTCTCCACCAAATATCACGATAGGCCTGGCAAGCGGCTGAATATTGGGGCACCGTCAGAGAGTCGGTGTGAATCCGACAGCACAGACCTTAAACAAGGCAAACATCTGACGAGGACTCACGACATGAGCATATACCTTTGCCAGGAATTTAGTAGAGGTGTCCGCGCGAGGAATTCGGCGGCATATGTGGGACGGGTCGGCGGATTAGCTGTCGCGCTCGGGATCGGCACCGCGGTGTTTACCGGTCACGGGGTTGCGCTGGCCGATTCCGCCGATGGCGCCTCCGGACCGGCATCCAACGAATCTTCAGAAACCAAGTCGGATACATCGAACGAACCGCCGGCAGCTCAGACTGAGGCGACAATGCCGGACCCCACTGGCAGGCCGGGGAGTTTCTGGATACCGGCTCGACATCGGCCCTTCAACGGAGGCCGCGGGATTGTCCACAGCAGCGGCGCCGCTCAGAGGGATAACAACTCATCCACGGGCGGCAGCACCACCTCCGATGACCCCCCGGCCTCGGCCAAAGACGGCAGCACGACCGAGCCAGTCGACACCGAGCCACCCGGTTCAGGTTTACCCACTGGCACGCCGGCGACCGGCCAGCCCGCCGCCGACCAGACCGACTCGTCCAAGCCGGCCTGGAAAGGGACGCGTCACTCGATATTCACGTTCCGGGAACCATCGCAGGGCGACAACAAGCCCACCCGTGAGGTCGACGCTCGACCACCAGCGAGCGAGACCAACGGCTCCGACAACAATGTGCAAGGACCACCGGACAACGCCATACCAAACACTTCCGCCGAAGCGGAGGCGGTCGCAACAGACTTAGTGCGCAACTCGGCTTCGACGGTGGCGACTCTGTCGGTGTCTAACAGTCAAGCGGTGGTGGACCAACCCGAAGAGGAACCACCGGCGACGGAGACTGCGCCGCACGTCGTTACCGGTCTGCTGGCCGCCGTCGGCCTCGGCCCGGTTACCACCGGGGGCCCGCTGGCTCCGGCGGCGCCACCCGCGCCGACGCTGTTTGACGCGCTGCAAATGGCGTGGCGCGAGATCAGCCGGACCTTCTTCAACCAAAGCCCGACCATCGTCTATGACCCCGCCGGAAACAGTCTCGTCGACGGCAGCGTGGTGGGGAAGGTCACCGCCGCCGACACCGACAGCACCTTGGCCCTGACGGCAAGCAAGCCCGCGCACGGCGAGGTAACGGTCGATGAGGACGGCACCTTCACCTACACGCCCGATGCGACGTACGACGGCCGGGACTCATTCACGATCACCGCGAGCGAGGCGGACGCGGGGTTCCACATCCACGGGCTGGCCGGTCTGATCAACCTCGTCACGTTCGGACTAATCGGCGATAGCGGGCACACCGCATCCACCACCATCACCATCGGTGCCGTTGGCGGTGGCGGTGGATACACATCTTCTACCGTCGTGTCGGGTCTCGAAGAACCCACGGATTTCCGGTTCCTGCCCGACGGTCGAATCCTCTTCGCCGAAAAGGGTGGCGCGATCAAGGTATCGGGCAAGGACGGCCAGCTGCAGAGCGCACCGCTGACCACCCTGCCAACCTCCACGGACTGGGCGCGGGGGCTGGCCGGCATCGAGGTTGATCCGGACTTCCAGACGAACGGCTACGTCTATGTGTCATATGTCAGGGCAGACAACTATGAACGGTTGTCACGCCTTACCGTTACTGATCCGACGGCTGAGGTCCTAACGATTGATCCAGACTCCGAGGTCGTACTCGTGCAGGGCACGCAGCAGGCCGGCGACGACCATCATGGCGGTGGCCTCAGTTTCGGCCCTGACGGCAAGCTCTACTGGTCGGTGGGCGACAACGTCTGCTGCAGCGTGATCGACGGCAGCAATTCACAAGATCTTTCGAACATCTACGGCAAGGTGCTGCGCCTTAACCCTGACGGCACGGCGCCCACCGACAACCCGTTCTATGACGGGGGCGGACCCAACTACGACGGCATCTATGCCACAGGTTTCCGCAACCCGTTCCGGTTGTCGTTTACGCCGGACGGGAAGCTGTTGGTGGCCGACGTCGGCCAGTCCGAGTGGGAAGAGGTCAACCTAGTGACGGCTGGCGCCAACTACGGCTGGCCGAACGCCGAAGGCCCCTGCAACGGTATCGGCACCGCCAGCTGTTCAACACCGTCGTCGTATGACAACCCGATCTATGCCTACCGACACACATCCGGTGGGAATTCGATCACAGCTGTCACGGGGTATACCGGCTCGAGTTCCGGCAACGGCGAAAACACTGTTCTCATAGCCGATTTCAATCAGGGCTGGGTCAAGGTGTTGACGTTCAATTCCGATTACTCGGCGCTGATCAGCGAAACGCTGTTCGACGTCGCGGCACCCGGCAACACGAACAAGCTCGCCCAGGGACCGGACGGCGCCATCTATCAGTTGACCTTCGACGGCAAGCTCACGCGCATCGGCCCGACAAGCGATCAGCTGTCCAGCGTGTGATCGCAGGCAGCGCGGTCAGCCGGAGCCGGTCATCGCCGTCCGGATCAGGTCGAGGTCGTGATCGCTGATCTTGAACACGCCGAAGCGGAACTTGTACCCCCAGCGCGCGGGGTCCTCGATGAAGTCCAGCTGCTCGATCAGCGGCCGGATCGGCGTCTCGGCGCACTCGAGGAAATCGACGTTGCGACGCCAGGGCTGGAACTCCGGCGACATCTCAACCTGGTATGGCTCATCGTCGGCGACCTGCCCGATGGCGGTGAAGGCCTGTAGCGGTGCGCCGTCGGGATAGACCGTTTTCGGCGAGTAGAAGATGATCCAGTCACCTTTGGCCATCTTCTTCAACATGTGCGGCTTGCCGTGGTTGGCCTGTGTGAAGCGACCCTGCACGCCACGCTCGACGTGGTCACGACTGACGGTATTGATCCAGTTCGTACTCATGACCGCACGGTATGCCGGATCGCCGACAGATCGGCGACGGTCTCGGGCGGGCTGTGGATAACATCGGTCGCCATGAGCGACGCTGATTACGCCGAGCTGTTGCGACGTCGCGCGCTCACCGAGGACGCGGCTCGCCCCGACGCGGTAGAACGCAGGCACGAAGGCAAGGGACGAACCGCACGGGAGAACATCGACGACCTCGTCGACGCGGGCTCGTTCGTCGAGTACGGCCGGTTCGCGATTGCCGCCCAGAAGTTCCGTCGCGATGTAGCCGACCTGATCGCGCGCACGCCCGCCGACGGGCTGATCGCGGGCACGGCACGCATCAACGGCGACCTGTTCGGCGACGAGCGCGGCGCGTGCGCCGTGTTGTCCTACGACTACACCGTGCTCGCCGGCACCCAGGGCGCGCTCGGCCATCGCAAGAAGGACCGGCTCTTCGAGCTCATCGAGCGGATGCGTCTGCCCACCGTGTTCTTCGCCGAGGGCGGCGGCGGACGTCCCGGCGACACCGACTACCCCGTCGTTTCAGCGCTCGACGCCCGCGCGTTCAAACTTTGGGCGGCGCTGTCGGGGCTGGTGCCGCGGATCGCGATCGTCAAGGGCCGCTGCTTTGCGGGCAACGCGGTGATCGCCGGGTGCTCCGATCTGATCGTCGCCACCGAGGACACCTCGATCGGCATGGGCGGGCCCGCGATGATCGCCGGCGGCGGGCTCGGCGACATTCCTCCTGACGAGGTCGGCCCGATCTCGATGCAGGCACCCAACGGCGTCGTCGACATCGTCGTCGCCGACGAGGCCGAGGCCGTCGCGGTGACCAAGCGGCTGCTGGGTTACTTCCAGGGTGCGACGACCCCGGGCGAAGCCGGTGACCAAACACGTTTGCGCACAATGATTCCCGAGCGTGCCAGGCGCGCCTATGTCGTCGCCCCCATTATCGAGACGTTGGCCGACGACGGATCGGTGACATTCCTTCGTAAGCGATTCGCCCCCGAGATGGTGACCGCCCTGGCTCGGATCGAGGGCCGAGCCGTTGGCATCATCGCCAACAACACGCGGGTGATGGCCGGCGCGATCACGGCGGCCGCGTCCGACAAGGCCGCTCGTTTCCTTCAGCTCTGCGACGCCTTCGGCCTGCCGATCGTCTCGCTTGTCGACTGCCCCGGCTACATGGTCGGCCCGGCGGCCGAAGCCGAAGCGCTGGTGCGGCGCGCCTCGCGAATGCTCGTCGCAGGCGCCGCGCTGCGTGTGCCGCTGGTCGGCGTGGTGCTGCGCCGCGGCTACGGGCTGGGTGCTCAGGCGATGGTCGGCGGCAGTCTGCACGAGCCGCTGCTCACCGTGGCGTGGCCGGGCGCCCACCTCGGCCCGATGGGGCTGGAGGGAGCTGTTCGTCTTGGGCTGCGCAAGGAGCTCGAACAGATCGCCGACGACGACGAGCGTGAGGAGCGCGTCCAGCAGGCGACGGCCGCCGCGCAGGAGAATGCCAAGGCGCTCAACGCCGCTGTGTTGTTCGAGATCGACGACGTCATCGATCCTGCCGACACCCGCGGCCTGATCGCCGCGACCCTCGCGGCGGCCGCGTCGCGCGAACAACCGC
>JAVRPX010000795.1:0-4060 GCA_032161985.1 Mycobacterium sp. | reverse complement strand
AAGCGTTCCGATGTACCGGTTGCGCCGCTACTTCCCGCCCGACGCGCGGCCAGGGGCCAAGCGGCCCGGCCCCCCGGTTCTGATGGTGCACCCGATGATGATGTCGGCGGACATGTGGGACGTCACCCGCGAGGACGGCGCGGTCGGCATCCTGCACGAGGCAGGCGTCGACCCGTGGGTCATCGACTTCGGCTCGCCCGACAAGGTCGAAGGGGGCATGGACCGCAACCTCGCCGACCACGTCGTGGCACTGAGCGAGGCGATCGACACCGTCAAGGAGGTCACCGGCCGCGACGTCCACCTTGCCGGCTATTCGCAGGGCGGCATGTTCGCCTACCAGACCGCGGCCTATCGCCGGTCGAAAGACCTCGCCAGCATCGTCGCGTTCGGCTCACCCGTGGACACCCTGGCCGGGTTGCCGATGAACCTGCCCGCCGGATTCGCCGCCGGCGCCGCGGACTTCATGGCCGATCACGTCTTTTCCCGCATCGACATCCCGAGCTGGCTGGCGCGCACCGGCTTCCAGATGCTCGACCCGCTCAAGACGGCGCAATCGCGGTTCGACTTTCTTCGCCAGCTGCACGACCGCGAGGCGCTGCTGCCGCGGGAACAGCAGCGGCGATTCCTCGCGTCGGAGGGCTGGATCGCGTGGTCCGGGCCTGCCATTGCCGAACTGCTCAAGCAGTTCATCGCGCACAACCGGATGATGACCGGCGGGTTTTCCATTCACGGCGACCTCGTCACACTGTCCGACATCGATTGCCCGGTGCTGGCGATCATCGGTGAGGTCGATGACATCGGCCAGCCGGCGTCTGTGCGCGGCATCAAGCGCGCTGCCCCACAGGCCAATGTCTACGAATTCCTCATCCGCACAGGCCATTTCGGTCTTGTCGTTGGGTCAAAGGCCGCGACACAGGCGTGGCCGACGGTCGCGCATTGGGTCTGCTGGATCGACGGCACCGGCGAACTGCCCGACGGCGTGACTCCGATGGCTCTGCAGCCCGCCGAGCGCAGTGAAAGCGGTGTCTCGCTCAGCTCGCGTGTCGCTCACGGCACCGCCGCTGCCACCGAGATGGTGTTCAGCCTCGCCCGGTCGGCCGCCGACGCCCTCGTCGCGGCCAACAAGTCGGCCCGTGCGATGGCCGTCGAGACCTACCGCACGCTGCCCAGGCTGGCGCGCCTCGGCCAGATCAATGACCACACTCGCATCTCGCTCGGCCGCATTATGTCCGAGCAGGCCCGCGACCTCCCCGGCGGCGAGTGCCTGCTGTTCGACGGCCGCGTGCACACCTTCGAAGCCGTGGACCGGCGCATCAACAACGTCGTTCGCGGTCTCATCGAGGTCGGCGTGCGCCAGGGTGCCCATGTCGGGGTGCTGATGGAGACCCGGCCCAGCGCGCTCGTCGCGATCGCCGCACTGTCACGGTTGGGCGCCGTTGCGGTCTTGATGCCGCCCGACGTCGACCTGGCCGCAGCGGCGCGGCTCGGTGGGGTGTCGGAGATCATCGCCGACCCGAGCAACCTGGATGCAGCCCGCCGGCTCGACGTGCGGGTGCTGGTGCTCGGCGGCGGCGAATCGCGCGACTTGCACCTGTCGGACGCTGCCGACGTCACCGATATGGAGAAGATCGACCCCGACATCGTCGACCTGCCCGGCTGGTACCGGCCGAATCCGGGCCTGGCCCGTGACCTGGCATTCGTCGCGTTCAGCACCATCGGCGGCGACCTCGTCGCCCGCCAGATCACCAACTACCGCTGGGCGCTTTCGGCGTTCGGCACCGCATCGGCCGCCAACCTTGGCCGTGCCGATACCGTCTACTGCCTCACCCCGCTGCATCACCAGTCCGGGCTTCTGGTGAGCCTCGGCGGTGCGGTGGTCGGCGGGTCGCGCATCGCGCTGTCGCGGGAGCTGCGGCCGGACCGCTTCCTCCAGGAGCTCCGCCAGTACGGCGTGACGGTGGTGTCGTACACCTGGGCGATGCTGCGTGAGGTCATCGACGATCCCGCGTTCTCGTTGACCGGAAGCCACCCCGTGCGGCTGTTCATCGGTTCCGGCATGCCGATCGGCCTGTGGAAGCGCGTCATCGACGTGTTCAAGCCGGCACACGTGGTGGAGTTCTTCGCCACGACCGACGGGCAGGCCGTGCTGGCCAACGTCTCTGGAGCCAAGCTGGGCAGCAAGGGCAGGCCGTTGCCCGGCGGCGGCGACGTCGAACTGGCCGCCTACGACGCCGAGGACGACCTGATCCTCGAGGACGACCGCGGATTCGTCCGGCGAGCCGACACCAACGAGGTCGGCGTGCTGCTGGCCCATCCACGGGGTCCCGTGGATCCGACGGCGTCGGTCAAACGCGGCGTGTTCGCCCCGGCCGACACCTGGGTGTCGACCGAATACCTTTTCCGCCGCGACGAGGACGGCGATTACTGGCTCGTCGACAACCGTGGCCTGGTGATCCACACGGCGCGCGGCCCGGTCTACGCCTCACCCATCAACGATGCCGTCGGCCGGCTCGGCGCGGTGGATCTGGCCGTGACGTACGGGGTGGGGGTGGGTGGGCACCAGCTGGCCATCACTGCGCTGGCGTTGTGCCCTGGCGGCAGCATTCCGTCGGCAGATCTGTCCGAGGCACTGGCCGATTTGCCCGTCGGCTACCCGCCCGACATCGTGCACGTAGTGCCGGAGATGAAGCTCAGCGCGTCCTACCGGCCTCTGCTCAGCCCGCTGCGGGCCGAGGGCATCCCCAAGCCGTCGCGTAACGCCTGGTATCTAGATCCCGATACGAATCGATACAAGCGCTTGACCGTTGCGGTACGCACCGAGATCGCCGGCGCCCAGCAGTGAGCCCGTGCCTCGCGGCCGACTCGCTGTTAGGCTCCCGCTGGCGGCAGGAGGATTGATGACATTGCAGACCGGTAATCTGCGGCGCGCGGTCAAAGGCGCGGTGGCCAGCGGCGCCATGGCCGTCGGGCTACTCATGGCTGTTGGATCGGCGACTGCGAATGCCGACGTCCTCGACGACATCGGCGCCAAGTACATGCAGGGCGCGGGCGGCGGCCAGATCTCCAATTTCGCCAAGGAGGCGCTCACGCTGCGCGCGCTGGGCTTCAAACCGTCCAAGGGCAATCTCGAGGCGCTGCAGGCCGGCTGGGATTATCTGCCCAACCAGAGTCGGCTTGTCGATGCGCTGAAGGGTACGGTCGCATTCCAGCGCAAGCTGCAGGCTCAAAGACAGAACGCGGTCAGCCCGAACCAGCAGCCGCCCGGGTTCAATATGGGCCAGACACCGCTGCCTCCGGGGATTCCGCCGGACCCGGGCAATCCGAACAACACGGGCATCGGCCTCATTCCGGGCACCAACATCACGCAACCCGTCGCCTAGCCTGCGTCCGTGCTCGACGAAAAGCTGCTGAGCATCCTGGTCTGCCCGCAAGACCGCGGGCCGCTGTTGCTGGTCGACGACGAACTCCTCTACAACCCGCGGCTTCGCCGTGCGTATCGCATCGAGGACGGTATCCCGGTCCTGCTCGTCGATGAGGCGGTCGCGGTGGCCGACGAGGCCGAGCATCAGCGGATGCTGGCGCGCTCAGGTGAGCCCGGGTAGTTCGCCGGTGAGGTAGCGCTGCAGGTTGGGCGCGATGGTCTCGGCGATCTGCTCGATCGGCAGTGACTTGAACGGATCCAATTCCAGGATGTAACGGGCCATCACGACACCCACCAACTGCGATGCGACGAACTGAACGCGGATGCGCCCGCTGCCAGGCGGTTTGTCAACGCGGTTCCCGACCTCGACTGCGATCACCTCCTGAAGGAACGACCGAATGAGCGAGACCTCGCCGCCCGCCAGGATCGATCGCAGGGTCGCGATAAAGCCCTTACCCATTTCGGAGTCCCACAGGGTCAACAGGATCGACGGCAGCACGTAGCCGATCCGTTCGACAGGCACTTCCCGTAGCGGCCCGATGACCGCCATGGGGTCTATCGGAATGTGGATAGCCGCGGCGAACAGCTGGGGCTTGGTGCCGAAGTAATGGTGCACCAACGCGGGATCGACCCCCGCGT
>JAVRPX010000794.1:0-4553 GCA_032161985.1 Mycobacterium sp. | reverse complement strand
AAGATCTTGGTGGCGCCGTAGATGTTGGAGCCTTTAGGCAGTGCCGGATGCGGAATCTCCGCAAGCGAAGTCTTGATGTTCTCGTCGATCAAATCGTCAAAAGGCATGGCGGTCTCCACGTTCCGGGGGTAAGCGATGGGTCTCACGGCGTCGATGCCGCGAGCCGACTGAATCGTTCGGCTGTATCGATTACAGGCTGCGAGTATTTTCCCTTGGTTAGCGATGGATTACAACTGTGTTAGGAGGAACTCACAGCCGCAGCACCGGGCGTAACACTCGACCGGAGCTGGCGACCGCCGAGCCACCGTGCACGGCCCGACATCCATCTCCTCCCGGATCCTGTTCCGGCTATGAACTTCGCCTCCATGGTTTCTGTGCAAACTGAGAAATAGCTGGGAGACAGCTGTTTTCACGCAGAATTGCGGCTAGCAGGTAATCGCACATAGCGGCTTTCCCCCACGCCTGGTTCTCACTGCGCCTGGTCACTGATGGCCGAGCAGTCACTTGAATCCGTTGCCCCGCGGATCGCCTGCCCGATCGCGAGGTAGGACTATCGTCGTCGGGCTGCATGATCCGGTAACGGCCGCGTGCAACTTTTCAGGCCGCGGCTGTTAGTGGCGCTGGATCTGTGGATAACCCTTCGAGTTGCCGCTGCCACATCGGACCCCTATGCCACGGTGAGGGTTGATAGCCCAACAACTGGTCTACCCATAAGGCGGTACCTGCATGACTCCCCACGAACCGCGCTGCGTACGGAACGTCGCGTCAGAACGAATGTCGTTGCACTGCTCGGCATCTTGCTCACAGATGCCGTCGACATGGGTCTCGACCGCGCCAAAGCAGTTGAAATCGTCGAGGACCCGACCGTGATGAGAGACAGCGACGGCCCAGGCCACAATTACGTAGACATCTCTTCGCCCACAAAGACGCTCGTTCTCTCGCGCGACGAGTACGTGCGCGTTGTTCCCCCGTCGTAGGCGGCAGAGAAGCGCGCGACCCGTGATCCCGGAAAGGGAGGCCTCCTCGCCGTTTCCGCGTGCGGAAGGTTGGCCAAGCGAACCGGCGGATATTCGTCAGATATATTGCCCGCCTATACATTTAGCGACAATGTCGCTGAGAGGCGGGCAGAACTGACAATGTTGCCCGGCTGGGCACATCATCAACCGCGCGGTGTGTGAACAAACGCTGACACAGCCAGGACCACTAGTGGTTCGGCGAAGAGCTCGCCGCGGCTTGCGCCATGCGAACAGCTCTTGCATGTCGTAGATCGGCTGGTCCTTCGCGGCCTGCGACGCGAAAGTATCCCGATAGAAGGCGAGCATCGCCCCAGGCGTAATCCGCAGCAACATTCCCGCAAGGATCGACCGGCTGCCGTGGTCGCCGCAGTACGCCGGTTACTCGTCGAGAACTCTCAGCACTCCGAGATCACGATATCTTCCGCAGAAGGCATCTCAGCGCACCAATCTGGCCGCACCCTTCGGGTACCTGGACACCGGAGGGATTCATCTATCCCCGATCTGCTCACCGCGTGACACGGTAGCGGAGGTGAGCCACGCCGGGGGCTTGCAGCACGCGAACAAGTTCCAGCTTTGGTATGCCGGGCTGGAAGCCGTCGAACAAGCGCTCACCCGAGCCGAGGATTACCGACGACACTTGCAGGTCGATCTCGTCGACCACTCCCGCGTTGATCGCCTGGCGGGCGCACGATGCGCCTCCGGCGATCGAGATGTCCTTACCGCCGGCAGCCGCCTCAGCCTGTGCGTAGGCGGATTCGATGCCGTCAGTGACGAAATGGAACGTCGTCCCGCCGTCCAGCTCGATCGGGTCATGGGCGAAGTGGGTGAGCACGAAGACAGGGCAGTGGTACGGCGGGGTGTCGCCCCACCAGCCTCGCCAATCCGAGCCGGCCCATTCGCCCCGAATAGGTCCGAACATGTTGCGCCCCATAATGGTTGCGCCCATGCCGTCCATCATGTCGGATATCACCTGGCGGTTGACCGGGTGATCACAGCTGAGGCCGATATGCCAATCGTGGAGGGCGAGTCCGCCTACCCCTATGGGATTCTGTTCGCTCTGATTCGGTCCGGCGACGTAGCCGTCGGCGGAGATCGACATCGAGAGGTTGGTTCGCGCCATGTCACATTCCGTTCGGTCGGTTCATTCGTCTGCCTATACCCTCAATAGGACCGCTGCGTCGCCAAAAACTCATCGGATCCCGCCGCTCACGCAATGGAGAACAGCTCCCCCATCAAATTCAGCTGACGAGATGCCTGCTTCTCGAGTCTCAGCTGAGTCTGCCCACGAATCGGGCACCATGGTGATGTGCCGCTCTCCGAAACGACGCTGCTCAAGGTGGCCGGCGATCTGGTCTACGCCCGCGGCGAAGGCTACGTTCGGTATGTCCGTGGGCTCCGCACGACCGACTTCAAGGCCTACGCGTCGATCCAAGCCAAGAATGTCTACAGTGTGGAGCTCGACTGGTCAGGTTCGCTGCCCGACGGGTCCTGTACCTGCCGGCATCATGCCGACGGCAACTTCTGCAAGCATTTGGTCGCGACCGGACTCGCCGCTATCGACTCCGGACGGGTCGCGGTCGAGGACACAGCCAGCAGTACGGCCGAGGCCGCGCTGGAAGCAGCGGTGCAGGCGATGGATGTCGATGAGCTGCGCGAACTGGTCATGACACTTGCCCAGCGCGATGACGGGGTGCGTCGCCTGCTGGAGGTTCGCGCCACGACACCAGCGGGTGACAACGCGCACGTCAAGGCCGAGCTGGAGGCGTACGTGCGAGACACGTTGGCGTTCCGCGGCTTTGTCGACTACCGACGTTCCTTTGAGGTCGCGGGGGTGGCCAGTGAAGTGCTCGACGAACTCGAGAACCACTTGGACAGTGGGGCCGCCGAAGTGGTGCGGCCAGCGTTGCTGCGCGCACTGACCCGCCTGCGCAAGATCATCGAGCAGGTTGACGACTCCTCGGGCTCGATCGGTGATGAATGCCAGCGTGCCGCCGACCTCTACGCGCGGGCCTGCCGGCTGGGCGAGCCCGACCCTGTCAAACTCGCGACGTGGCTGGTGAAATTCCGGGCTGACTCGCCGGGGTGGCCGCACGTGGTCTTGGCGGACTTCGTGGGCTCGTTCGACGACCAGGCCCTCGGGACCTACCGCCGGGCGGTGGCGGCGCTGGACCGGAAGCTCGCAGATTGTGATCAATGGGGGCGGTACGAAGTCGACGCAATGCTGCTGGAGCTCGCCGATCACGACGGCGACGTCGACCGCGCCGTCCACTTGCTTGCTGAGCGGGAACACCCGCAGTACGGGGCGATCGTTGACCGGTTGCGGGCAGCCGGCCGCAACGAGGATGCGGTGGCATGGATCGATCGTGCAGTTGCCGATGGACGAGTCACCAGCCACGGTGGTGGCAACGAATTTTGGCTGAGTCCCGACGATGTCGCCGAAACCTATCGGGGACTGGGCCGGATCGACGACGCGGTCGCCGCCCTTCGCGCGGACTTCGTCCGACAGCCGTCGGTGGGCGCCTACCGTGTCCTCCTCGATTTCGCGGCCGGCGTCGACCGCGTCGATACCGAACGCACCTGGGCCTTCGACCACGCGCGACAACTGGCGGCCTCTGACCGCTACGCCGCCGGCGCGGTCTTGGTACAGCTCCATATGAGCGACGGCGATATCGATGCCGCTTGGCTGGCCGCCGACCGGTACGGCCCCGGTTGGGCGTGGCGGGAATTGGCCGACCGAGGCGCCGAGGCCCGGCCCGTCGAGGCTGCAGACCTGTACCGGCCGCAGCTCGAGAGCGATCTGCGGAACCCCAACTCCAAGCTTTATCCCGGCATCGCCGCGACACTGGCGACGATGGCCAAACTCTATGAACGCGGCGGTCGCAGCGCCGATTTCGCGTCGTTCATCGCGCAGATCCGCCAGGACTACCGCAGGCGACCCTCGCTGATGAAGGCGCTGGACGCGAAGCGGCTCTGAACGGCGGGCGGCGTTGTCACTGTCCGTGAGTAGCGTCCGCGCTATGAGTAACGAACGACGAGCACGCAGGGCCAAACAGGTCCGACGTGACGAGCGGCGGGCAAAGAAGCGCAACTCGAACGGTTCTGCCGATACGACATTCAGGGACGCGATACGCAGTGCCCTCGCGGCTGGGCATCCACTCAGCCTGCTCAGTTTGGCCAGCATGCTGATCCACGTGGCGAAACCCGATTCGCTGCTATCGCTGAAGTCCGGCCGACGCGATACCAGCCATCTGGATCGGGTCCTAACCGGCTTGATCGGTGTGCGGGACCGGGAGACGACGGCGCTTCTGGCCGTCATCGCCGAACTTCTCGTCGACGATCCAGCGCCACAGCTGCGATGCCGACACGAGCTTGCCGAACGAGGCGAGCACCTGCCGCGATGGATCGCCGCCCTACCGCGGGTCGACGTCTACCGCGCGGTGCGCAGAACCCATGTGTTCGGTGATGTTGACGAAGTCGTGATCGGTATGCGACTCGATGGTGGGCACGAGCTGACTATCGCGGTCCAGATCGACCACA
>JAVRPX010000793.1:0-4536 GCA_032161985.1 Mycobacterium sp. | reverse complement strand
GTCCGCATCGGCAACTGCTCGGGCTTCTACGGCGATCGGCTGGCGGCGATGCGCGAGATGCTGACCGGCGGCGATCTGGACTATCTGACCGGCGACTATCTCGCCGAGCTGACCATGCTGATCCTGGCCCGCGACCGCGCCAAGTCGTCCGACCGCGGCTACGCCAAGACTTTCTTGACCCAGCTCGAGGACTGCTTGGGCACCGCGCTCGATCGCGGTGTGCGGATCGTCGCGAACGCGGGCGGCCTGAACCCCGCAGGGCTGGCCACCGCGGTGCGGGCGCTGGCCGAGCGGCTTGGGCTGTCGGCCAACGTCGCTCATGTCGAGGGCGACGACCTGATCGGGCGTACCGAGGAGCTGGGGTTCGGAACACCGTTGGCGGCCAACGCGTACCTCGGGGCGTGGGGTATCGCCGACTGCCTGCGCGACGGCGCCGACGTCGTGGTCACGGGCCGCGTCACCGACGCATCGGTGATCGTCGGGGCCGCCGCGGCCCACTTCGGCTGGGAACCAACGAATTACGACGCGCTCGCGGGTGCGGTGGCCGCCGGTCATGTCGTCGAGTGCGGTGCACAGGCAACCGGCGGGAACTACGCCTTCTTCACCGAGATCGCCGATCTGACGCATCCCGGCTTCCCGCTCGCCGAGATCCACCCCGACGGGTCGTCGGTGATCACGAAGCATCCGGGCACGGGCGGCGCGGTCACCATCGACACCGTCACGGCCCAGCTGCTTTATGAGATCAGCGGTGCGCGCTATGCGAATCCCGATGTGACGCTGCGGGTCGACACCATCGAGCTGTCCGACGACGGGCCCGATCGGGTGAAGATCAGTGGCGTCAAAGGTGAGCCGCCACCGCCGACTTTGAAGGTGTCGCTGAACAGCATCGGCGGCTTCCGTAATGAGATGGCATTGGTGTTGACTGGCCTGGACATCGAGGCGAAGGCCGAGCTGGTGCGCAGGCAACTGGAAACCAGCCTGACGGTCAAGCCCGCCGAGATGGAGTGGACGCTGGCGCGCACCGACCATGCCGACGCCGACACCGAGGAAGCGGCCAGCGCCCTGCTCCGGTGCGTCGTTCGGGATCCGGACCCCGCCAACGTCGGCCGCAAATTCACCTCCGCCGCAGTCGAACTCGCGCTGGCCAGCTATCCCGGCTTCACGAGCACCTCTCCACCCGGCGACGGCCAGGTGTACGGCGTGTTCACGCCGGGCTACGTCGACGCCACCGACGTGCCGCATGTCGCCGTGCACGCCGATGGCAGCCGGACCGAGATCGCGCCTGCGGCGCAGACCCTGGAATTGGCAGCCGTGCCACCCTTCGCGCTGCCCGAGCCGCTGCCGTTCGGTGAGACCCGGCGAGTGCCACTCGGGGTGATCGCAGGCGCGCGCAGCGGCGACAAGGGTGGTGCCGCCAACGTCGGTGTCTGGGTGCGCACCAACGCACACTGGCGCTGGCTGGCGCACACGCTGACGGTAGACAAGCTGCGCGAATTGTTGCCCGAGACAGCCGATTTGCCGGTCACCCGCCATGTGCTGGCCAACCTGCGGGCGGTCAACTTCGTGATCGACGGCATGCTCGGACAGGGCGTCGCGTATCAGGCGCGGTTCGATCCACAGGCAAAAGGACTGGGCGAATGGCTGCGCAGTCGACACATCGACATCCCTGAGGAGTTCCTGTCGTGAACATCTGGCGCACACCGGAGCGCGAGCAACTGCGAAAGACGGTGCGCACGTTCGCCGAACGCGAAGTCCTGCCGAACGTCGACGAGTGGGAGCGCATCTGCGACCTACCGCGCGAGCTTCACCGCAAGGCCGGTCAAGCCGGTCTGCTTGGCGCGAGCCTGCCCGAGGCGGTCGGCGGTGGCGGCGGCGATGGCGCCGACGCGGTGATCATTTGCGAGGAAATGCATTACGCCGGTACGCCCGGCGGGGTCTGGGCCTCACTGTTCACGTGCGGAATCGCGGTGCCGCACATGATCGCATCTGGCGACCAGCGGCTGATCGACTCATACGTGCGACCCACCCTGCAAGGCGAGCTGATCGGCAGCCTGGCCATCACCGAACCCGGCGGCGGCTCCGACGTCGGGCACCTCACCACACGCGCCGTTCGTGACGGCGACGACTACATCATCAACGGCGCCAAGACCTACATCACGTCGGGCGTGCGCGCCGACTACGTCGTTACCGCGTCACGCACCGGCGGCCCAGGCGCCGCGGGTGTTTCGCTGATCGTGGTCGACAAACCCACCCCGGGCTTTGAGGTCACCCGCAAGCTCGACAAGATGGGCTGGCGGTCATCGGATACCGCGGAGCTGTCGTATACCGACGTGCGCGTTCCCGCAGCCAACCTGATCGGCAGTGAGAACTCGGGTTTCGCGCAGATCGCGGCGGCGTTCGTCTCCGAACGCGTCGGCATGGCCGCTCAGGCGTATTCGAGTGCGCAACGCTGCGTCGACCTGACGCTCGAGTGGTGCCGCAACCGCGAAACCTTCGGCAGACCGTTGATCTCAAGACAATCCGTGCAGAACACGTTGGCGGAGATGGCGCGACGTGTCGACATCGCTCGGGTGTACACGCGCAACCTGGTCGAACGCCAGCTGGACGGCGAGACAAACTTGATCGCCGATGTGTGCTTCGCCAAGAACACCGCGGTCGAGTCCGGTGAATGGGTGGCGAACCAGGCCGTGCAGTTGTTCGGCGGCATGGGATACATGGCCGAGTCCGAGGTCGAACGGCAGTACCGCGACATGCGCATCATCGGTATCGGCGGGGGCACCACCGAGATCCTCACCTCCCTTGCCGCAAAGGCGTTGGGGTTCCAGTCGTGACGGCCCTTCGGTCCACCCTCGACGCGGCATCGCCCGCGTACACCGAGGCCGCCGAGGTGATGGCGACCAAACTCGCCGAGCTCGATGCCGAACACGCCAAAGCATTGGCGGGTGGCGGCGAGAAGTACGTCAAACGCCACCACGACCGCGGCAAGATGACGGCTCGCGAACGAATCGAAATGCTCGTCGACCCCGACTCGCCGTTCCTCGAGCTGAGTCCACTGGCAGCGTGGGGCACCGGCTTCGCCGTGGGCGCGAGCGTGGTGACCGGCATCGGCGTCGTCGAGGGCGTCGAGTGCATGCTGGTGGCCAACGACGCAACGGTCAAGGGCGGAACCACCAACCCGTGGACGTTCAAGAAGATGCAGCGCGCCAACTTCATCGCCCACGAGAACCGCCTGCCGTTGATCTCGCTCGTCGAATCCGGTGGTGCCGACCTGCCGACTCAGAAGGACATCTTCATTCCCGGTGGCCGTGGTTTCCGCGACCTGACCCGGTTGTCGGCGGCAGACATTCCGACCATCGCGCTGGTGTTCGGCAACTCCACCGCAGGCGGCGCTTACGTCCCGGGTATGTCCGATCACGTGGTGATGATCAAGGAACGGTCGAAGGTGTTCCTCGCCGGGCCCCCGCTGGTGAAGATGGCCACCGGCGAGGAATCCGACGACGAATCGCTCGGCGGCGCCGAGATGCACGCCCGGACTTCGGGTCTGGCGGACTACTTCGCCATCGACGAACTCGACGCCATCCGGATCGGCCGCCGAATCGTCGCTCGGTTGAACTGGCGCAAGCAGGGTCCCGAGCCTGGACCGGTCGTCGAGCCGCACTTCGACGCCGAGGAGCTACTCGGTATCGTCCCGTCGGATCTGCGTATCCCGTTCGACCCGCGCGACGTGATAGCCCGCATTGTGGACGGCTCGGAATTCGACGAGTTCAAGCCGCTTTACGGATCGTCGTTGGTGACCGGCTGGGCCACGCTGTACGGCTATCCGATCGGCATCCTCGCCAACCACCGTGGCGTGCTGTTCAGCGAGGAAGCGCAGAAGGCCACCCAGTTCATTCAGCTCGCCAACCGTTTCGATACACCACTCTTGTTCCTGCACAACACGACCGGCTATATGGTCGGCAAGAAGTACGAGGAAGGCGGGATGATCAAGCACGGCTCGATGATGATCAACGCAGTCTCGAACTCGACTGTGCCGCACCTCTCGCTGCTGATCGGAGCGTCGTATGGCGCCGGCAACTATGGCATGAGCGGCCGGGCCTATGACCCCCGATTCCTGTTCGCCTGGCCCACTGCAAAGTCCGCGGTGATGGGTGGTGCGCAGTTGGCCGGCGTGCTCTCAATAGTCAACAGGGCCGCGGCGGAGGCGCGCGGCCAGCAGGTGGATGAGGACGCTGATGCGGCCATGCGGGCGGCCATCGAAGGGCAGATCGAGGCAGAGTCACTGCCGATGGTGTTATCCGGAATGCTGTACGACGACGGGGTGATCGACCCGCGCGACACCCGCACCGTGTTGGGAATGTGCTTGTCCGCCATTGCCAATGGACCGATCGAGGGGACGTCGAACTTCGGCGTCTTCCGGATGTGAGGACCCGCGTGATCACACGAGTACTCGTCGCCAACCGGGGCGAGATCGCCCGGCGGGTGTTCGCCACCTGCAGGCGCCTCGGCATCGGCACGGTGGCCGTCTACACCGATCCC
>JAVRPX010000792.1:0-3191 GCA_032161985.1 Mycobacterium sp. | reverse complement strand
ATTCCCCTGCTGGCTAATGTGTTCGGCGATATGCGGTGGTGACGGCCTCGCCCAAACGTGAATATGGAAGTCAGACATCCGGCACATCGTCAGCTGCCGCATCACCGTTCGCTTCGATATAGGTGCGATACACGGCGAGCAGGGCCCGCTTCTGCGGCTCGGTGAGTCGGGGGTCCACGCGGAGCGCGGTTTCCGTCGCATCTTCGTCGGGTTGGATCGACCCGGGAATCAAGCCGGCCTGTGCGAACAAGGCTTCGGCCGAGAGGTTGAGTGCCTGGGCAATCGATTTCAGCACCCGGGCCGAGGGCTCGGACAGCCCCCGCTCGACCTGACTGAGATAGGGGTTGGACACCTCAGCCATCGCAGACAGTTCGCGCAGCGACAGATTCGCCATCTGCCGCTGCGCACGGATGAACGAACCCACAAGATTGCTACTTGTGGCTGACTCTTCTGTCATCGCCGCTCTCCCGTCGTCGCTGCGTGCGGTATCTACCGCTGATCATTGCTCAGGCAGTTTTGTTCGGAGCCAACGTCGTCGCCAACGTCACCGCGAAATCCTTCTGCGCGGCAAGCAATTCGGCGGCGAGGTCGAAGCCGTAGGCCGTGGCCGTCGGCATGTCGGGCAAGACAGCGACCTTGGGGATCTCGGACAGCGGCGAGGGCATAGACGACCACGCCTTGGCGTAAGCACGAGCCGCGTCCAATGCCAGGCCCTGACTTTGCTTGACCGCCGCAACCAGCTGCTCACCGAGCTTCTGGGTGGCGTCGGGAATATCGGTCGAGTTGGTTGTGGACTTGCTAGTCGTGGTTTTCTCCTGTGTTGTCATGCTGCTAACTATAGCATGCATGCGCTTGATTTAGTTAAAATCAAGCTGCCTAGTTGGCGCTAGTGTCACGAGTCGCTAATTCGCGCTCAGTAACGCGATTGGGCCGACGGGGACCACTCAACGTGCCAACCTCTGAGCGACAGAGTCGCTGAAACCGTTTGGGCTGGTAATACTTCCGCGACAATGTCGCTCAGAGGTTGGCAAACGCCACAGTGGGTGGGCGAGTCCGACCAAACCGCCACCTACGCTGCGGCCGAACTAACGACTCACGACACTAGGCACGGACCGGTCGGGGCGGGCCGACAGAGCGTCGACCGTGACGCTGCCGACCTGTTGGGCAGTCAACACCGGTCGACAGCGCAGTCCACGATTCGATCGTTAGGCCCTGCGGGGCACCTACACTTAGACGAATGTCCGACCCCTTGACAGTCACATTTCCAAGACGAATTGCAGTGGTCAACAGGGGTGAGGCCGCGGTACGCCTAATTCGGGCCGCACGAGAACTGAATGCCGAGCACGGGTGCGGCATTACGACCATCGCTCTCCATACGGATGCCGAGCGCCGGGCCATGTTCGTACGCCAAGCTGACGAAGCCGTGACGCTCCGCAGAACATCGACGGGCATCGCGTATCTCGACCACGCCGAACTCGAACGCGCTCTGCTGGAATCCAAGGCCGACGCGGTGTGGGTGGGCTGGGGTTTCGTCGCCGAAGACATCGCTTTCGCCGAGCTCTGCGTCCGCTTGAACCTCACGTTCATCGGGCCGCCCCCGGCCGCGATGCGGACGCTGGGCGACAAGGTCGAGGCCAAACTTCTGGCCGAGAAAGTGGGCGTTCCGCTCGCACCGTGGAGCCGAGGCCCCGTAGAGACCCGCGAGGACGCCCGCCGCCACGCAGAGGCCATCGGCTACCCGTTGATCATCAAAGCCCGTAGTGGCGGTGGCGGCCGCGGTATCCGAAAGGTGTTCGCCCCCGACGAACTCGAAGTCGCACTCGAGCGCACGCAGGGCGAAGCCGAGCGCTCGTTCGGCGACCCGGTGGTATTCCTCGAACGCCTTGTCACGGAAGCTCGCCATGTCGAGGTTCAGGTCGTGGCCGACAACTACGGCAATGTCTGGGCGCCGGGAGTGCGCGACTGCTCCATCCAACGCCGAAACCAGAAGGTGATCGAGGAATCCAGCTCCCCGGTACTGACCAAGGAGCAGGCTGACCATCTTCGAAGCGTGTCGGCCGAACTTGTCCGCGCTGCCGGATATCGCGGGGCCGGTACCGTCGAGTTCCTCTACCAGCCGGATCAGAGCGTCTTCACTTTCCTCGAGGTCAACACCCGGCTGCAGGTCGAGCACCCGATCACCGAGGCCACCACCGGCATCGACCTGGTCAAGCTGCAGATAATCGTCGCCAGCGGCGGAGCTCTCGTCGGCGATTGCCCTCCCGAGTTCGGCCACGCCGTCGAGGCTCGGCTCAACGCGGAGGATGCCGACAATGGGTTTGCGCCCGCGCCCGGCACCGTGCGGCTGCTGAAGTTCCCGCTCGGCCCCGGCATCCGAGTCGACACCGGCATTTCGCAGGGCGACGTCATCCCGCCCGACTACGACTCGATGGTCGCCAAGATCATCGCGTGGGGCCGCGACCGAAACGAAGCGCTGGCTCGGCTACGCAATGCTCTGCGTGAGACCACCGTCGTCATCGATGGAGGCACTACGAACAAGTCCTTCCTTCTCGATCTCCTCACCCGTGACGAGGTCGTCTCCGCCTCGGCCGACACTGGCTGGCTCGACCGCACCGACGCTGGAACGGCCACCGGCCCGACGCCGACGGCCGACATCGCGCTCATCGCCGCCGCGGTCGACGCGTACGAAGCCGAGGAAAGCCTCGAACGTGCCGGTTTCCTGGCCTCGGCACACGGTGGTCGACCGCGCGCCACCCACGCCATCGGCCGGACCGTAGAACTCAAATACCAGGGCCAGACGTACAACCTCACCGTCGGACAGATCGGTCCGCGCCAGTACCGAGTCGACGGGGACAGCGGCGAACTCGTCGTCGACGTCGAACGGCTCGGCGAATTCGAGAGTCGGCTCAGCTTTGGCGGCCACCGCTTCCAGATCGTCACGGTTGCGGGCCCAACTGGGTTCCTCGTCGAGGTCGACGGCATAAGTCACCGGATCAGCCAGGACGAAGCCGGTTTGGTCCGGGCCTCATCTCCAGCCGTGGTCGTCGCTCTGCCTGTGGCCGTTGGCGACGACGTCGAGGCCGGTGCCACTCTCGTGGTTCTGGAAAGCATGAAGATGGAAACCGCCCTGCGCGCACCATCCGCGGGACGCGTTCGTGAGGTGTATGCCACCGTCAACAGTCAGGTCGATG
>JAVRPX010000791.1:0-2709 GCA_032161985.1 Mycobacterium sp. | reverse complement strand
TGCGCCGGATGATCGACCTCATCGACGGCCGGGGCTCGTGTCGCCACCCCGACGGAACCGCCCGGCTGGCCCGCAGCGCGCTCGAGGTCTTCGCCTCCGACATCACGCAGCATCGCCACGGTCGATGCGAAGCCGCCCTGACGTCGATGCACGACACCGACCGCCCACGACACCACACCTCGGGATCACGATGAGAACACCGTCGACAGAACCCATGCGCCTGCACATCGACTGGACCCGCTGCCACGGCCGCGGATTGTGCACTGAACTCCTGCCGCGTCTGCTGGCCCGCGATGTCTGGGGCTACCCCCAGGCTCGAGATGGCTCCCGCGAGCCCGCCGTGCCATCCTCCGCGCTGTCCGAGGCACGCACCGCAGTCGATCTGTGCCCACGGCTTGCGCTCTCACTGATCTCCGACGTCATCCGGGGGCACGGTAACCGAAAGGCTGGCACGAGTTTGTAATTGGTGGCAGATCATTTTCCGAATCCCTACGTCGTTTCGAGGAGTGACAGTTGTCGACGTTCAATGGGCTGCCCGCCCACGTCTTGCTCGTGCATTTCATCGTTGTCTTGGGTCCGCTCACCGCCGTTCTCGCGGTCGTGTGCACGTTTTGGCCGGCGGCACGTCATCGATTGGTTTGGCTGGTGTTCGCGCTGGCGGTGATTACGGCAGTTCTCACGCCATTGACGACGGACGCGGGTGAGTGGCTGGAGAAACGCGAGGGACGGTCGCCACTAGTGCATGCCCACACCGAACTGGGCGACACGATGGTGTACTTCGCCATCGCAATGGTGGCGGCGGTTGCGCTGATCGCCTTCGTCCATCTTCGGGAAGCGCGTGGCAACTCAGTGAAACCCATTGCGCGGTGGCTCATTGCGGCCGTCGTGGTCATCGCAAGCGTCGCGACGACAGTACAGGTCTACCGCATCGGGGATTCAGGGGCCAAAGCGACATGGAGCAAACAGTCCGCTGCTGGACCGTCTACGCCTTGACCGCTTCATGTACGCGTTTCGCAACTCCGCAATGTCGTTGCGTGTGATTACCCAAAGGCGACCATCGTCGGCCTGCGTGAAGTCGATGCCGGCGTCGTCTTTCCTACATGCCATCGTCTGGAGGCCGCGAGCCGAACACCAGCATGCGTGCCGCGTTGCCTTCGTGGTGCGTCCAAACATCACCGGCACCAGTTCAAGCGACCTCCACCAGTAGGCCTTCCGGAACGCGGGAGTTTTCTTCGTGGACTGTCCCTACCCGACCAGCCTGTCGAGCGCCAAAGCACCCGCGAGCATCTGCAGCGTCAAACAACGCGGCCCGACTAGGGCGGTGACCCAGCGATCACAGACCCAGCGGCGGACTTTGCGGCTGAAGGACACCCGGCGCCGACCGCTGCTCGTTCACATCGTTCACAAGAACGAACGGCCGCCAGCCGAGGCTGGCGGCCGTTTGGCCTGGTCAAAGCCACTTTCTTTAGTAGCGGGGACAGGATTCGAACCTGCGACCTCTGGGTTATGAGCTGACCGGTCGCCATCTCTAGTCGCCTCGCGGGTCTCAAACGCGCAGGACACGATCAACCGCCCGTCCCAGCCATCGCTCCGCGTCTCACCGCATCGCGGCAGTTGCGCCGCGTTTCGTTCACAAATCCGTTCACAAGACAGCAGGCAGCAAGTGCAGCCGCCTCGGCGAGAGCTGGTTCGGCGTGGGTTCACCGCATACGCGGTCGATCCGGGAATGGTCGCCAGCGGTATCACCAGGGACGGCCCCGGATGGCTGCACTGGGCCGGCGACCACCTTGCGCCCCATGTCCGGTCAAGACCCGCGTGACGGGGCACGCTCGAGCATCCAGGCGGTGATGACAGATCTGCCGAATGGAACCTATATCGCGCCCGCGGCGTGGCCCACCAGTGGGGTAAGCCGAAGGCCACCAAGCTGCTCGCCAAGGCCCGTGATCCCGAAAGCGCCCGTCGACTATGGGAACTGTCCGTCGAGCTCACCGGCTGCGATTTGCCCGAGTCCACGGCCGCAGGCCACCAGCCTTGGTTGTGAAAGTGGATCAAGACTCGTCGAGCCTGGGGTAAACAACGGCCTCGGCAAATATCTGGATGGCCGCCGCAATCGGAATGGCAACGAGTGCTCCAACGATCCCCAGCAACGCCCCGCCGATAAGAATTGCAACCACCGTGGTAACCGCAGGCACATTCACCGTCCTGCCGATGATCTTGGGTACCAACAGATAATCCTCGGCCAGCCGAAAAGCGATGAAGAACGCCACGGTTGCGATGCACACCGACAGTGACACGGTCAGCGCAACGGCGGCGACGATGACGCCGGCGATGGTCGATCCGACGGTGGGAATCAGGTCCAACAGTGCGACAAGCAGCGCCAACAGCAACGGATACGGGACCCCGAAGATCACCAGCCATACGAAGGTGGCTGCACCGGCGATGACGGATGTCAGCACGTTGCCGAGGACATAAGCGCCGACCTTGGCAAAGACCTGGTCCCCGATGAGGATCGCGCGCGGCCTGCGGCTGCGCGGCACCAGCCGGTACACGGTGGTGCGGATGCGGGGCATGTCGACCAGGAAGTAGACGGCAAGGACGACGACGATTAGTGCGTCGGCCAGTGCTTTGAAAACCGCCGTTCCAGCGTTGACGATGTCGGCAAGGAACTTTCCGCCGGAACCGTTGATCGTCTCGGTGATCCGTTGTTGG
>JAVRPX010000790.1:0-3305 GCA_032161985.1 Mycobacterium sp. | reverse complement strand
GGGCGGCGGCAGCGGCGACTTCTGCCTGCATCGGTGCCGCGTCACCGGTCACTGCTTGTGCGTCGGCGAGCACGTTGACTTGAGCTTCGGCCAGCAGGTCGTCGAGCGGCTCCCCTGGAGGCGGGTCTACCTGCGTCGTCTCCCCGACGGTGGAAGCGGGCTTCAGCCGGTTGAACGTCTCTGCGGACTGTTGACGCGCCCACGCCAGGAGTCCCAACAACGTCGGCGACTCGGGCGGAGTCCCGCTAGGGCTCAGGGGGGCGAGGAGGGCGCCGACGAGGCCGGCCGCCATGTTGACCACGGTTTTCTGGATCGTCGCGAGGGCGGCCATCGGCTCCGAGGCAGCAGATGCAGTTTCCTGCGCGCTGAATGTGGTTGTGGATGCTTGATCGACGGAGTCAGGGCCTTGGCCAGCGGTCGCGATGGCGACGGACACACGTGCTTGCGCAGAGCCGGCCGATGACTGCGACTGCTGGCTGGCATCATCAGTCTTCTTCACCGGCTGAGTGTCCGCATCCTGATTTCGTGCGGTTTCCGTTGTACCCGAAATGTTTTGGCGCAGAGTGCGGGCGCGCTTCAAGCCAACCGAGGGCGCATTGTCTCGAGTACCACGCGGTTCTAGTGGGGATTCATCCTTGGTGTCGGCGGGCTCGGTGGCTTTCGGCGACCCCGTCGTGTCTTCGTCGGCCGGCCCGGGCTTGCTCCGATCGTCGGATGTGACTGTCTCCGATGACGACGACGATCCGCCCGGCTGGTCACCAGGGCTTTGGGAGTCGAGCTTGGAGGGCACAGTCGACGTCGACGACGGCTCAGTCGACGTCGACGACGGCTTGGTCGAGGTCGGCCCGACCTTCGATGGCGTCGACGACGCCTCGTTCGCATCCGACGAGGTCGAAGTGGACGGATTCGGCCCCGACGTCTCATCGGCATGCGCCACGCCAGGAACCGTGGCAATGGCGGCACCTACACCGAGTGCGACCGCCAGTGCGCCCACCCGGCCGATGTGTTTTGCGTAGCCATTGGTTACTGCAAGCCTCGCGCCGCCGGCTTGCCCCGCAACTACCTGATGACGCGCGTACGACCTTGCTGCACGCATGTTTCCCCCGATGCGATGTTCTAACTTTGACCCAAAAGCAAATTTGCTATCGAATAGTGGCATGAAATCTCCAGCAACGGGAGATATCTGCCATCGGTGGACAATAGCTATTTCTGTTATCAAGAACCTCTAGCGACGCTGGCAACTCCCCGTGTCAGTCCTGTGAGCAGTCGCGACCTTCGATAGTCCCGCGTCACATCACTATCCGATGGCCCGTCTACGGGAATACAGCAAACCCAGCATCGATCGAGCGGCGCGTTAATATTCCACTGGCCGTCAGAGGTCACGTTCGATGCATTGCCAACAAATCAGCAAATGTCCGACCACCTTTACCAATTTGCTAGCAACCCTTCAACCTTGGGATATCGATGTCAAAACCGGCTACTGTAAAGCAGCAACAAGTGAACTTTGAGTAACTCTTCTGCCACAGAAGGACAGCCCGATGTATAAGGGCCCAGTCGCCGTGCAGCTCGCAAACACAACGGCCACGGCGGCAGACCAACGAGAAGGTGTGCTCGCCGCGCGGCGCGGCCCATTGGCAGCGCGGCCATCAGCCCTTAGCCACAAGGCTGGGCGCGGCACTCTGGAGCGAAGAATTTGCTCCGGACACGACTTGGCTGGCTCGGGCGACCACGCGCCAAGTCAGGCGCGCTCAGATCGATACCGGTGCCCAACAGCAGGTGGCAAACTAGAGTTTCCTGAGAAATGGCGTGAACTATGCGACATCCGGGCGATCAGCTAATACCATTAGGTCGCATGAGCCTCGCGGCCGAGCACGCTCCCGTTACCGACACGGTCGACTTGCCGATTCGCGGCAGGCGCTCCAGATCGTTAGCTGAGCGCGCGGCCGCGGAGGCGTTCGTCTATCTGATGCACCGCTACAGGGTGGCGTGGTACGAAGTGGCCGTCGAAGGGTGGATCGGCGCCACCGACCGCCCCGTCGCCGGAGGTACGAGCCGCGAGATCGTGCGCCGTTACCGGTCGGCGCCACCGTTCTGGGCGTTGACCGTGCAGTCCGATGAGGCGACGCTGACCGGCTACGGGGTGAACACACACGGCGTGTTGATTCGGTACGCGCAGCGCGTCATCCCGCTTGGCCGGGAGGTGGATGGCTTCACCTCCGTGCGAACCGAATTCGGTCCGGGCTGCCGCGAGTTACTAAGACGTGTGTCCGCCGAAATCCCGACGTTCGTCTGTGAGAACATTCCGCCGGGCCAGTCCGATGAAGTGGCCAAGACCTACCTGATCGACGCCGCCATGTCGCAGGCGGAGGGCCGCGGCCCATTGCTCGTCACGCGCTGAAAACCCGCCTCAGCGCGACGAATCGGGCAAGCGTCGCCACCAGGTTGGCCACCACAAGCACCGATAGCTCCACTCCCTTGCCGACGGTCGGGTCGAAGCGGTGCAGCATGAACAGCGAGCCACTGGTGATCGCCAGGCCAAACATGAAGACCAGTAGGCCAGACATCTGGTGGCGCGCAACGCCCGTGCGCCCCCGGATACCAAATGTGAACGCGCGGTTGGCCGCAGTGTTGGCGATCGCGGTCAGCAAGAGTGCGGTCAGGTTCGCGGCCTGGGCGCCCATCGCGGGGTGAAGCAGCAGATACAGCAAGGCATAAGCAAGAGTGCTGGCGATGCCGACGATGCCGAACCGGACCATCTGCCCGACCATGCCCTGCGGCACACCGGGTACCAGCGGCTCGCGACCCAGGCTGCGCTGCAACTCCCGTACCGGCAGCGCGCCGGTGGCCAGCGCTCGGCCCACCCGCCAGCAGCCCTTTAGGTCGTTGATCGCGGTGTTGATGATGTCGACGCGCGAGTCGGGGTCGTCGACCCAATCGACCGGCACCTCGTGGATGCGCAGCCCAGCGCGTTCGGCGATCACCAGCAGCTCGGTGTCGAAGAACCAGCCGGTATCGACGACCAGCGGCAGCAGCTGTCGGGCCACGTCGGCGCGCACGGCCTTGAAGCCGCACTGCGCATCGGAGAAGCGCGCACCGAGCACGCCGCGCAGGATCAAGTTGTAACTGCGCGAGACGAATTCGCGTTTCGGACCGCGCACCACCCGCGACGACGCCGCCAGTCGGGAACCGATTGCAACGTCGGAGTGGCCCGAAATCAGCGGCGCCACAAGCGGCATCAACGCCGACAGGTCGGTGGACAGGTCGACATCCATGTAGGCGACCACGTCGGCCTCCGATGACATCCA
>JAVRPX010000789.1:0-6148 GCA_032161985.1 Mycobacterium sp. | reverse complement strand
AACGGGTGACCTGCGCGGCTTCAGGGGCGGGGCTCTCGGGACGATCACCGATGGTCGATTCGTCGCGCAGCGATCGAAGGATCGGCCGTTTCTCGGCCCGCTCTCGGCGGCGGATGCGCCGCGGGTGGACACCGTCGCGGTGTACCCGGGCGGCGACGCGGTGGCGATGGACGCCTGCGTGGCGGCCGGGGCGCGGGGAATCGTGCTCGAGGCGCTCGGTTCGGGCATCGCCCCGGCGGCAGTGATCGACGGGGTCCGCCGACTTTGTCGTGACGGGGTGGCCGTCGCGGTGTCGACGCGAGTTCCCGGTGGACGGGTCAGCGCAGGCTATGGGCCCGGCAGGGAGTTGGCGGACGCAGGCGCGGTGGTGGTGCCGCGGCTGCGGCCTGCACAGGCGCGGGTGTTGTTGATGGCCGCCTTGGCGGCCGGCTCACCCGTTGGGGACGTCGTCGCCCGCTGGGGCTGAGCCCGACTCAATGTCGCCGGCCGAGCGGCTCCGGCTGGCCAGTTCGCTGACGTACTCGGGCCAGTCCAGGCTGTCGACGGGATTGGCGCGGTCGATGCCCGGGGTGCCGTCGGGAAATGTGTGCACCGGACCCGGCCCGGTGCTGCGGGTCTCGAAGCGCACCGTCATCACGCCGTGGCCTGCGCCCTGGATCCAGCCGTGCCCATACTCGATGTGGACGACGTCGTCGCCGACGCGCCAGGCTGGTGCGGTCGCGGTGGCATCCGAGAGCGTTGGCGGCAGCCGGGTGTCCGACACCTCCTCGGCCGCCAGCTCGAGATCGGGGAACAGCGACTCCTGATGGACGTCGGATAACCCCGAAAAGCCAATGCCGACAAGGCGAATCGGGCCGATGTCCATCGGGTCGAGCAGCAGCCTGCGCGCCATCGCGATCAGCGTGGCGGCGTGGGTGGTGGCGTAGGGCAGCGTCGCCGAGCGCGTCAGCATGCTCATATCGGACTTCTTCAGCTTGACGGTGACAGTGCGCGCACCGCGGCCATCTTTTTCCAGACGCGCATGCGCGTGCTCGCCGATCGGACCCGCCGCCTCGCGCAACTGGTCGAGGGTGATCAGGTCCTCGGGAAAGGTGGATTCGGCGCTGATCTGCTTGGCGGGGGCGTTTTCCGCGACGGGCCGGTCGTCGATGCCCTTGGCGAGCCGATGCAGTGCCGGACCGACGGTCGCGCCGAGGATATTGGCCGCTTCCGCGTCGGACAGGGCGGCGAAGGATCCGATGGTCTCGATCCCGAGCCGATGAAGCTTCTCCTCGGTGACGGGCCCGATCCCCCACAGCCGCCGCACCGGTAGCCCGTCGAGCAGCACGCGCTCCTCGTCGCGGCGCACCACTCGGATGCCGTCGGGCTTGGCCAAGTCGGACGCGATCTTGGCGACCTGCTTGCCCGATCCGGCGCCTACGGAGGCGACGAGCCCCGTCACGCCGCGGACCTTGGCCCGTAATTCCTGGCAGAAGACCTCGACATCCTCGGCGGAGGCACCCGCCAGTTCGGCCGGTTCGCCGAAGGCTTCGTCGAACGACAGCTGCTCGAGGACGGGCACCAAGGGGCGGACCGTCTCGAACACGCGGCGGCTGGCCACGCCGTAGACCACACCGCGGGGCGGCAACACCACCGCCGTCGCGCCGACCAGCCGGCGGGCCTGATGCATCGGCATCGCCGATCGCGCACCGTACACGCGGGATTCGTAGCTGGCGCCTGCGACCACGCCACGGCCGCCCAGCCCTCCGACCAGCACCGGTCGTCCCCGCAGGGTGGGCCGGGTCAGCTGCTCCACGGACGCGAAGAAGGCGTCCATGTCGAAGTGCAGCACCCACCGAGTGTCCACAGCTGCCGATGCTAGGGCGCTAGCCTGACGCCCATGACGCAACAGGCTCGTGAGGTCAGCGAGTTCGGCCCTTGGATCGACCATTTCGAACAGAACGCGACCGTGCATGCACATATCGATGCGGCCATCGAGTTCGAAGGGAACTGCGTGGTTCCCGCAGCGGTGCGGCGTCCACTGATCGCGTCGGTGCGGCGTTTTCAGCTCGGCGAAAGCGGCGACGGGCTACAGCTTCTGCGTAAGGCCGAACAGGCCGGTGATCCCGAATACCTCCGCGCTGCCGAGCTATTCGTCGCCGAGGAGCAGCAGCACGCGGCATTGTTGCTTCGCCTGCTCGGCTACCTCGGCGGCAAGCCGATGCGCAGGCATTGGTCGGACGCCGTTTTCGTGCGCTTGCGCCGGCTGATGGGCTGCGGACCGAATTGATGGTCCTCACGGTCGCCGAGGTGGTCGCCCTGTCCTACTACGGCGGCCTGGCCGCCGGCGGCCCCGACCCCGTGGTGCGCGCGGTGGCCGCGCGGATCGTCGCCGACGAACATCCACACGTCCGGTTTCAGCGGCAGCGACTGCGCGCCGGGTTCGCTGATTCGGGCGCACCGATGCGGCTGCTCGCGTTCGGCTTGTGGTGGGTGACGGCGATCGGCGCCACGGTGGTGGTCAACCTTGATCACGGCCCGCTGCTCGACGCGATCGGATATCGGCGCACGCGGTTCATCCGCGACGTGCTCGCCGATTTCGCGAAGATGGCGGCCAAGGTCTTGGGGCGACGGACCTGATCAGCCACCGCGGGTACAGCACATGACGGCTCAGACCTTAGCGATCGCCACCCGCACGCCATCGCCGATCTCGGTGCTGTCGGCCGGCTCGGCGAATTCGAAACTGGTGGCCAGGATCTCGCGCGCGATCATGTCGCTGTGGGCTTGTGCCCAGGCCTCGCGGCCCGCAGGCACCGAGATGACGACAGAGATCCGGTCGGACACGTCGAGACCGGTCGACTTGCGCAGGTCCTGTAGTTCGCGGATGCGGTCCTTGGCCCAGCCCTCGGCCTCCAGTTCTTCGGTGATCGTGCCGTCGAGCACCACCAGCCCCGCGCCGTCGGGCAGCGCGGTGGTGTACTCGGGGTCGGCGGCCACCAGCCGGGAGCTGTATTCCTCGGCCTGCAGCACCGCCGGACCCGCAGTCAGCGTGCCGTCGTCGTTGACGACCGCTTCGCCCGCCTTGACCGCCTTGATCGCGGCCTGCACATCCCTGCCAAGTCGCGGTCCGGCGACCTTGGCGTTAACGGTCAGCTCAAAGCGGCCATAGGTGTCGATGTCGTCGGTGAGCTCGACCTCCTTGACGTTGAGCTCGTCGGCGATCAGGTCCTTGAACAGTGCCAGGCGCTGCGGATTATCCACCGCCACAGTCAGTTTCGGCAGTGGGAGCCGCACCCGCAGCTTCTTGGCCTTGCGCAGTGACGAGGCGGCCGATGCCACCTCGCGGACAAGGTCCATGTCCGCCACCAATTCGGGATCCGCGGGCACCACGTCAGCCTGCGGCCAGTCGGTCAGGTGCACCGACCGTTCGCCGGTCACCCCGCGCCAGATCACCTCGGTGATGAGCGGCAGCAGAGGCGCCGCCAGCCGGCCGGTCACCTCCAGCACCGTGTGCAGTGTGTCGATGGCGTCGGGGTCCTCCTCCCAGAACCTCGAACGAGACCGTCGCACATACCAAGTCGTCAGTGCCTCGGTGAACTGGCGCAGCTGGTCGCATGCGCCGTAGATGTCGCAGACGTCCAGCGACTCGGTCAAGTCGTCGCGCAACTCGGCCAACTTGGCCAGGATGTAGCGGTCGAGCACGTGCGACGAGTCGGTGCGCCAGGTGCCCTTCTTGGGCGCATACAGCGCGAGGAACGTGTAGGCGTTCCACAACGGCAACAGCACCTGCCGCACACCCTCGCGAATGCCCTGCTCGGTGACGACTAGGTTGCCCCCGCGCAGGATCGGCGAGGCCATCAGGAACCAGCGCATCGCGTCGGAGCCGTCGCGGTCGAACACCTCGGTGACGTCGGGATAGTTGCGCAGTGACTTGCTCATCTTCTGCCCGTCATTGCCCAGCACAATGCCGTGCGCCACACAGGTTTTGAATGCGGGACGGTCGAACAGAGCAGTTGCCAGCACGTGCATCATGTAAAACCAGCCGCGCGTCTGACCGATGTACTCGACGATGAAGTCGGCAGGGAAGTGCTCGTCGAACCATTCGACATTCTCGAACGGATAGTGCACCTGGCCGTACGGCATCGAGCCCGAGTCGAACCACACGTCGAACACATCCTCGATGCGCCGCATCGTCGAGCGACCGGTCGGGTCGTCAGGGTTGGGCCGGGTCAGCTCGTCGATGTAGGGCCGGTGCAGATTGTCGGGCCGCACGCCGAAGTCGCGCTCCAACTCGTCGAGACTGCCGTACACGTCGATGCGCGGGTAGGCTGGGTCGTCGGACTTCCAGACCGGAATCGGGCTGCCCCAGTATCGGTTTCGGGAAATCGACCAGTCCCGCGCGTTGGACAGCCACTTGCCGAATTGACCGTCCTTGACATGCTCGGGATACCAGGTGATCTCCTGATTGAGCTCGACCATCCGGTCGCGGAACTGGCTCACCGCAACGAACCACGAGGACACCGCCCGGTAGATCAACGGGTTTCGGCACCGCCAGCAGTGCGGGTAGGAGTGCTCGTAGGTCTCGTGGCGCAGCAGCACCGCACCGTTGACAGCAGCCGAGCGGCCCTGGTTCTTCAGGTCGCGGATGATCTGCGGGTTGGCGTCGAACACATGCTGGCCTGCGTAGTCCGGCACGGTCTCGTCGAAGCGACCCTTGGGATCGACGGGAGTCACGCCGGCGATGCCTGCCGCCTGCGTGACCACCATGTCGTCCTCGCCATAGGAAGGCGCCATGTGCACGATGCCGGTGCCGTCCTCGGTGCTGACGTAGTCGGCGGGCAGCACCCGAAATGAGTTCGGCGCGTCCATGAAATACGGGAACGGCGGCAGGTAGCTCGTTTCGAGCAGATCCCGTCCGGTGTAGGCGGCCAGGATCTCAGGTTCGTCGCCGAGCTCGCGGGCGTAGGCCGACAGCCGCGCCTGCGCCAGCACGTAGCGCCTGTCGTCGGGACCCGCAACCAGGACATAGGTGACGTCGGGGTTGACCGCAACCGCCTGGTTCGACGGCAGTGTCCACGGCGTCGTCGTCCAAACCAATAGGAACGCCCCGGTCAGTCCCTTGTCGTCGCCACCTACAACCTTGAATCCGACGGTGATCGCCGGGTCCTGCCGGCTCTGGTAGACGTCGTCGTCCATCCGCAGTTCGTGGCTGGACAGCGGCGTTTCGTCGTTCCAGCAGTACGGCAGCACCCGGTTGCCTTCGTAGGCAAGGCCTTTGTCCCACAACTGCTTGAACGCCCAAATCACCGATTCCATGAACGTCGGATCGAGCGTCTTGTAGTCGTTGTCGAAATCCACCCAGCGAGCCTGTCGGGTGACGTACGCACGCCATTCGTTGGTGTACTTGAGCACCGACGCCCGGCAAGCTTCATTGAACTTCTCGATGCCCATCTCTTCGATCTGCGCCTTGTCGGAGATACCGAGCTGGCGCTGGACCTCGAGCTCGGCGGGCAGGCCGTGGGTGTCCCAGCCGAAGCGGCGCTCCACCTTGTAGCCGCGCATGGTGCGGTAGCGCGGCACGATGTCCTTCACATAACCGGTCAGCAGGTGCCCGTAGTGCGGCAGCCCGTTGGCGAACGGCGGGCCGTCATAGAACACGTACTCCGGTGCGCCGTCGCGGCGAGCGACGCTGGCGCGGAATGTGTCGTCGCTGTCCCAGTAGTCCAGGACTTCGGCTTCCAGCGCCGGGAACTTGGGCTGGCCGGCGGCCGGCTTCGGATATGCGGTCACTTTGGTGCGTGGTCTCCTGTGCCGAATGTCAGGCACGGGGACGACGTCGCGCCGGTGCGCGAGCGCCGCGGTACCACCCCGCTTGCGCACAGTCGTGTGCGCCGCTCAACTGCGGGCGATGACGGGCCCACCCGTTCGGGTCTACTGGGCTGGATCAGCTGTTCTTCCGAAGGCTCCCCGGTGATGGCCGGATCGGTGCCGTTGAACACGATTCTAGTGGCCACCGCAAATCAGTAGGTGACCAGGCGGCGGGCGGCTTCAGCTGCTGCGGCTCGCCGCTCGCCGAGCGAGTCACCGGCCCGCGGTTCGCCCGCGATGCTGCTGATGACAGAGGAGCCTGCGGCCATCGACAGCGCGATCTCGGTCAGCAGTGTGACCA
>JAVRPX010000788.1:0-2600 GCA_032161985.1 Mycobacterium sp. | reverse complement strand
AAGGTCGACGATTGCGCGTGCGCATTGCGTTGCGGCGTCGAAAAATTCGGGCCGGCCCAGCGCGACGCTCGCCTCGGCGAGCGCGGTGATCGCCAGCCCGTTCCACGCGGTGACGACCTTGTCGTCGCGGCCAGGCTGCGGCCGGGTGAGGCGTGCGGCCAGCAGCGCGGTGCGGACACGGTCGAAGCGTTCGGGATCGTCGTGATCATTCAAGTGGGGGTACCTCCCGCGTGCGGGGGACTGCAGCACCGAACTACCGTGTTCGAATGTTCCGGTGTCCGTCACGTTGAAAAGCTCTGCGGCCCAACGCCCGTCGTCGTCACCAAGGACCTCACGCAGCTGCGCAGGCGTCCACGCGTAGGTCAACCCCTCGCGGCCGTCGGCGTCTGCGTCCAGCGACGACGTGAACATACCGCCTGCCCCCAGCTCGTCGATCATGAACCGCGCCGTCTCGTCAGCCACCTTGCGGGCCAACGGATTTGACGTGCGACGGGCCCAGTGCGCATACACCCGCAGCAGCAGCGCATTGTCGTAGAGCATCTTCTCGAAGTGCGGCACCACCCACGACGCGTCGACGCTGTAGCGGGCGAACCCGCCTGCCAGCTGGTCGTAGATGCCGCCTCGCGCCATCGCCGTGCAGGTCCGCTCCACCGCCTCCATGGGCAAGATGTCGCCGGTGCGTTCGTGACTGCGCAGCAGCGCTTCCAAGAGCGCCGACGGCGGGAACTTCGGAGCGCCACCGAACCCGCCGCGCTCAATGTCCTCGTCCTGCAGCGCATTGGCAACGGCGTGGTCGCACAGCGCGGGCTGCACCGGCGGCCCACCGCCAGGAAGGCCCGACGCCATCGACCGCAGCTCGCCCGCGATGCGGTCGGAGGCCTCCTCCACCTCGCCGCGCCGGGTGCGCCAAGTGTCGGTGACCGCAGCGAGCAGCTGCATGAAGTTCGGTTTCGGGTAATAGGTCCCGCAGAAGAACGGCCGCCCGTCGGGAGTGAGGAAGCATGTCATCGGCCAGCCGCCCTGCCCGGTCAGCGCGACAGTCGCATTCATGTACACCGCGTCGAGATCCGGCCGCTCCTCGCGGTCCACCTTGATGTTCACGAACCCGTCGTTCATCGCGGCCGCGACCTGATTGTCCTCGAACGACTCGTGGGCCATCACGTGGCACCAGTGGCACGCCGCGTACCCGATGGACAGCAGGATCGGCACGTCACGTGCGGCCGCCTCGGCCAGCGCGTCGGGCGTCCACTGCCGCCAGTGCACCGGGTTCTCGGCGTGCTGGCGCAGATAGGGGCTGGTGGCCTCGGAAAGGGTGTTAGCCGCCGGGCTCACGCGTGGGGTCCTCGGTGCCCTCGTCGGCGGCTTGGTCTGGTTCGGGGTCGTCGCGGTCGAACGACTCGGGCAGCTTGCGCAGATGCCGGTTCATCGACCACACCAACAAAAACGTGCCGATCAGCAGCAGCACGACGATCAGCAGACCGAATGGGCTGGCCTTGCCGAAGTCCGGGCCGGTGTCGCGGGGGGCATCGTCGGCCAGCAGACCGATCGCGATCGTCACGGCGTCGTTCACCGGTCCGTCTCGATCCCCGCGAACAGGTCGCTCTCCGGCAGCGACACCGGCGTCCGCGAACGGGCCAGCTCGTATTCCTCTGTCGGCCATAGCCGTTGCTGCCATTCGATGGGCGCTCGGAAGAAGTCGCCGTTGGGGTCGATCTGGGTCGCATGCGCACGCAGGGCGTCGTCGCGCTGGGCGAAGTACTTGGAGCATTCGATGCGGGTGGTCACCCGCTGTGCAAATGGGTCGTGGTCGGGATCCCAGTGCTGGAGCCACTTTTCGAACGGACCCACCTCGCCGTGTTTGGCGAACTCGTCCTGCAGCAGCTGCATCCGTCGGCGTACGAATCCGTGGTTGTAATACAGCTTGAGCACATCCCAGGGCTCACCGGCGTCGGGGAACTGCAGGTAGTCGCCTGCGGCCTCGTAGGCGGCGACCGATACCTGGTGGGTTCGGATGTGGTCCGGATGCGGATAGCCGCCGTTCTCGTCGTAGGTGGTCATCACGTGCGGTTTGAACTTGCGGACCAGGCGCACCAGCGCCTCGACGGGCTCCTCCAGCGGCACCACGCCGAGGCAGCCGTCGGGCAGCGGTGGCAGCGGGTCGCCCTCGGGCAGCCCGGAGTCGACGAAGCCGAGCCAGTGGTGCTCGACCCCGAGGATCTCGGCGGCCTTGGCCATCTCGTCGCGGCGGATCTCGGTTATCCGGCCGTGCACCTCAGGCAGGTCCATCGCCGGGTTGAGGATGTCGCCGCGCTCGCCGCCGGTCATGGTCACCACGAGCACGCGCACACCCTCGTCGGCGTAGCGGGCCATGGAGGCCGCACCCTTGCTGGACTCGTCGTCCGGGTGGGCGTGCACCGCCATCAACCGCAGCTCGCTCAACTGTTCCCTCTTACTTGCTCGTCTCGGGCCGACTCGTGGTCGACGTTTGTCGAGACGTTCCAACCATCTGAGTAGCCCTATAGTTCCAGTTCTGTAGATCTATCCGACGGACGGGCATGCGAAACGAGATGATCGAGCGCCCCGCCGACCGCTACGGGCGG
>JAVRPX010000787.1:0-5715 GCA_032161985.1 Mycobacterium sp. | reverse complement strand
ATCGGTGAGCTGCTGGCTCGCATCGACCGTTTGCGCCAGCTGCTGCATGCCGAAGGGCTGTTCGATCCTCGACTCAAGCGGCCGATCCCGTTTCTGCCCGACACGATCGGACTGATCACCGGGCGCGCCTCCGCCGCCGAACGTGACGTGATGACCGTCGCCACCGGCCGCTGGCCCGCGGCGCGATTCGAGGTGCGCAACACCGTCGTGCAGGGCCCCAACGCCGTCCCGCAGATCGTCGAAGCGCTGCGCGAGCTGGACCGCGACGCCGCCGTCGACGTGATCGTCCTCGCCCGCGGCGGCGGCAGTGTCGAGGACCTGTTGCCGTTCTCCGACGAGACGCTGTGTCGCGCGATCGCGGCGTGCACCACCCCCGTCGTCAGCGCGGTCGGCCACGAACCGGACAACCCGTTGTGCGACCTCGTCGCCGACCTTCGCGCGGCCACCCCGACCGACGCCGCCAAACGCGTCGTACCCGATGCCGCCGCCGAGCAGGCGCTCGTCTCGGACCTCCGCAGCCGCAGCGCACGGGCGCTGCGCAACTGGGTGCACCGCGAACAGCACACCCTGTCGCAGCTGCGCAGCCGACCGGTGCTGGCCCAGCCACTGGCCGCGCTCACCGCGCGCGCCGACGAGATCCACCGGGCTCGCGCCGCCGCGCGCCGCGATATCAGTCGGCTCGTCGCTGCCGAATCCGAGCGGATCGGCCACCTGTCGGCCCGCCTGTCCACACTGGGACCGGCGGCCACCCTGGCCCGCGGCTATGCGGTGGTTCAGACGCTGCCTGCCGCGGAGGTGTTGCGCTCGACGGGCGACGCTCCGGCGGGCACACGGTTGCGGGTACGGGTCGCCGACGGGGCCGTCACCGCCGTAAGCGAAGGCAGCGAGGGCAGCGAATGAAGACTATTAGTGAGTTGGGGTACGAAGAAGCCCGCGACGAACTGATCGATGTCGTCGAGCAACTTGAGCAGGGCGGCCTAGACCTTGATGCGTCGCTGAAGCTCTGGGAAAGGGGCGAAGAACTGGCTAAACGCTGTGAACAGCATTTAGCTGGCGCCCGCAAGCGGGTGGAGGATGCGCTGGCCTCCAAGGACCGGGACGAAGGTTGAGTCTGGAACGATTTCCTGCGAACGGGGTCGAAACTGTAACACGTTTCAGTTATGCTCCTTCGCATGGGTGATTCAACGTTGACCACCAAACTCGGCCGTGTGCTCGTCACCGGAGGCTCCGGCTTCGTCGGCGCCAACCTGGTGACCGAACTGCTGGACCGCGGGCATCAGGTCCGCTCCTTTGACCGAGCCCCGTCTCCGCTCGACGCACATCCGCGGCTTGAGGTGGTTACAGGCGACATCTGCGATGCCGACACCGTGGCGGAGGCAGTCGACGACATCGACACGATCATTCACACGGCGGCGATCATCGACCTGATGGGTGGTGCGTCGGTCACCGAGGAGTACCGGCAGCGCAGCTTCGCGGTCAACGTCGACGGCACCAAGAACCTCGTGCACGCAGCGCAGGCTGCCGGGGTGAAGCGGTTCGTCTACACCGCCTCAAACAGCGTGGTGATGGGCGGCCAGCGCATCTCCGGCGGCGACGAAACCCTGCCCTACACCGAACGTTTCAACGACCTGTACACCGAGACCAAGGTCGTTGCGGAGCGGTTCGTCTTGTCGCAGAACGGGGTTGACGGGCTCCTCACCTGCTCGATCCGTCCGAGCGGCATCTGGGGCCGCGGCGATCAGACGATGTTCCGCAAGGTTTTCGAAAGCGTCCTCGCCGGCCACGTCAAGGTGCTCGTCGGCAGCAAGAATGTCAAACTCGATAACTCGTACGTGCACAACCTGATTCACGGTTTCATCCTGGCCGCCGAGCACCTGGTGCCCGGCGGGGCCGCACCCGGGCAGGCGTACTTCATCAACGACAACGACCCGATCAACATGTTCGAGTTCTCCCGACCCGTGGTCGAGGCGTGCGGGCAACCGTGGCCGAAGGTGTGGGTGTCCGGGCGACTGGTGAAGTTCGTGATGAGCGTGTGGCAGTGGTTCCACTTCCGCTTGGGTCTGCCCAAGCCGCTGCTGGAACCGCTTGCGGTGGAACGGCTTTACCTCGACAACTACTTTTCGATCGCCAAGGCGCAGCGCGATCTTGGCTACCAGCCGTTGTTCACCACCGAGCAGGCGATGGCGGAGTGCGTTCCGTACTACGTCGATCTCTTCCACCAGATGAAGAGCGAGGACCATGAGCCCGCGGTCCGCGTGGTCACGGCAGCTCCGCTAGAGGGCTGATCTCTCCCGTCGCACTGTTGACGAGAGCGGCGCGGTCCAGCCGCGCCCGCAGCGGCAGCACGTCCATCACCGCCGCCACCACCAGCGGCAGCTGAGACAGCGTCGCCCGCGGCGCCAGCGAGCAGTGCGGCAGCCAGATTCCCGGCCGGTAGTGTTTGTGCAATTCGGCGCCGGCGGCGGTGACCGCCTCGACGACCCGCTCCTGGCGGGCCACGAAGTCGGCGCTCACCCCCGCGACCAGCCACGTCCGGCCGCGCCGGAACAGCCCGACGCCATCGAAGCTCAAGTCCACCGGATCGCCCCCGTCCAGACCGGCCAACGCATCGTCCACCGCCGCTTGATCCCAGCGCCGCAGAACCGCATAAGACACATGCGGCACGTGCCTTCCGTGCGTGTGGGAGCCCAGGCTCGGCACGCCCTGCTCCTCGACCCGATCCCACAACGCCCGGACCGCCCGCTCGGATCGCCGGTCGAACAGCAGGCAGACGGCCAGGGCCACGAGTCAGCGATACAGGTGGACCGGCTGGTGTGTCACCTGCTCGATCCGCGACGACGCGCTCTGCAGTAGCTCAGTTCCTAGCGCAATGAGTGCGCGGGCCGCCGCGATCTCCTCGCCGATCATCGGCTGGCTGTTGTCCCTCGGGTTGCGGTAGGCGTCCCCCAGCGTGGTCACGGCCTCGCCGTCGCCGCGCTGGGCGCGCACGGTCGCATGTGTGTGGGTCTCGTCCTCGTTGAAATCGATCTCGACGTGCCACTTGATGTCCAGATTCTTGTCGTACATCGCCATCACCCTCCAGTTACCAGGGTGCTCCGCGGAATGGCTTGGCACCAGATGTACTGCCGCTGAATCGTTGGCCAAATGCCGACCCCAACCACAATGCGCTCCTAGGCTCCGACCGGGACGTCAATTGAACAAGGAGCCGACATGCCGAACGTGAAGCCGAACATTCTGGTGATCTGGGGCGACGACATCGGCATCTCGAACCTGAGCTGCTACAGCCGCGGCCTGATGGGTTATTTCACGCCCAACATCGACCGCATCGCCGATGAGGGAATGCTCTTCACCGATTCCTACGGCGAGCAGAGTTGCACCGCGGGCCGGTCGTCGTTCATCACCGGCCAAAGCGTGTACCGCACCGGCATGAGCAAGGTCGGTATGCCCGGCGTTGACGTCGGACTGCAGAAAGAAGACCCGACCATCGCCGAACTGCTCAAGCCGTTGGGCTACGCCACCGGCCAGTTCGGCAAGAATCACCTAGGCGACCTCAACAAATTCCTGCCGACGGCGCACGGGTTCGACGAGTTCTTCGGGAACCTCTACCACCTCAACGCCGAGGAAGAACCCGAGAACCCCGATTACCCCACCGAGGAAGAAGCACCGCTGCTTCGCAAGGCGCTGCTGCCGCGCGGTGTCATCCATTCGTGGGCGACCGACGAAGACAGCGGCGAGATCGACGAGCGGTACGGCCCGGTTGGCAAGCAGCGCATCGAAGACACCGGCCCCCTGACGAAGAAGCGGATGGAGACCATCGACGACGAAACCACGGGTGCATGCATCGACTTCATCAAGCGCCAGCAGGAGGCCGGCACCCCGTTCTTCGTCTGGATGAACATGACACACATGCACTTCCGGACACACACCAAACCCGAAAGCCTCGGCCAGGCCGGCCGCTGGCAGTCGCCGTACCACGACACGATGATCGACCATGACCGCAATGTCGGTCAGCTGCTGGACCTGGTCGACGAACTCGGCATCGCCGAGGACACCATCGTCATCTACAGCACCGATAACGGCCCGCATGCCAACAGCTGGCCCGACGGCGCCACGACGCCGTTCCGCAGCGAGAAGGCCAGCAACTGGGAAGGGGCATTCCGGATTCCCGAGATGATCCGCTGGCCCGGAAAGATCAAGGCTGGCACGGTATCCAATGAGATTGTGCAGCACCATGACTGGCTGCCGACGTTCCTGGCTGCAGCCGGCGATCCGGATATCGTCGAGAAGCTCAAGACCGGGCACGAGGCCGGCGACATGACCTACAAGGTCCACATCGACGGCTACAACCTGCTGCCCTACGTCACCGGCGAGGTCGAGAAAAGCCCACGTCGTGGAATGATCTACTTCTCCGACGACGGTGACGTACTTGGCATCCGGGCGGAGAACTGGAAGGTCGTGTTCATGGAGCAGCGGTGCCCGGGCACGCTGCAGATTTGGTTCGAGCCCTTCACAAAGTTGCGCGCGCCGAAGCTGTTCAATTTGCGGACCGATCCGTACGAGCATGCAGACATAACGTCGAACACATACTGGGATTGGTTGCTAGATCGCGTCTTCCTCGTGCTCTACGGCTCTGCGATCGCAACTCAGTTCCTGGAGACGTTTAAAGAGTTTCCACCACGCCAAGAACCGGCATCGTTCACCATCAACCACGCGGTCGAGGAACTCAACAAGTTCCTGGCCACTCGCGGCGGCTGACGGTGGGAGAACTCCCCTCCTGGAATGACGGATCGACGAAGGCGGCTATCGTCGACTTTGTGGGTCGCGTCACCACCGACGGTGGGCCGGATTACGTTGAGCCGCAGGCCCGTATCGCGGTCTTCGACAACGACGGCACACTGTGGTGTGAGAAGCCGATGTACATCCAGCTCGACTTTCTGCTGCGGCGATTCAAGGAGCAGGCCGAGGCGGACCCGTCGCTGCGCGACCAACAGCCGTACAAAGCCGCCTACACCGGCGACCTGCAGTGGCTGGGCGACGCGGTCACCAAGCATTACCAGGGTGACGACACCGACATGAAGCCGCTCATGGGGGCGATACTCACGGCCCATCACCAAATCACCGTTGAGGAACACGCCGGCCGAATCAACGCGTTCTTCGGCGAAGCCAAGCATCCGACGCTGGGCAGGCCCTACACGTCGTGCGGGTACGCGCCGATGGTGGAGTTGATGCGCTATCTGGAGGCCAACGATTTCACCAACTACATCGTGTCCGGCGGCGGACGGGATTTCATGCGGCCGGTCACCGGACCGCTGTACGAGGTACCCCCCGAGCGAGTGGTGGGCAGTTCGGTAGGTCTCGTATACCGCGACGGAGACCTCTACACGACGGACCAGCCGGAGTTCCTCGACGACGGGCCCATTAAACCGACGCGGCTGTGGAGCCGGATCGGGCGTCGACCGATCTTCGCGGCGGGTAACTCCAACGGGGACATCGAAATGCTGGAGTTCACGCGCGGCATGCGGCTACTGGTGCTGCACGACGACGCCGATCGCGAATTCGACTACACCGCAGGCGCGGAGAAGGCGCTTGAGCAGGCGACGAGAGACGACTGGACCGTCGTCAGCGTGCGCAACGACTGGGCGACCGTCTTCAGTGACCAATGAACTCGTCTGGATTCCGGCACAGACCGCTGTGCTGGGATCCGCGCAGCACTAC
>JAVRPX010000786.1:0-2642 GCA_032161985.1 Mycobacterium sp. | reverse complement strand
TCGGCCGATGTGTACACCAAGGTCAGCGAGACCACCGAACACGGCTATCCGATCCGCGAGCACCTCAACCGGCTGGTCGACGGCGAAATCATCTGGGCTCCGGCGATCGACGGCGCATTCGTGCTGTCCACCCGCGGCGGCGATTTCGATCTGCAGCTGGGCACCGATGTGTCGATCGGCTACCTGTCACACGACGTCGACACAGTGGAGTTGTACATGCAGGAGACGCTGACGTTCCTCTGCTACACGGCCGAAGCGTCCGTCGCGCTCACGCCCTAGTTAACCGATCCGCGCATCGGACACCTCGTCGACGAGCTCTTGCGTTTGCAGATCGAGCCGCTGCGGCCGGGCGGCCCGAGCAGCGTCTGTTGTCACTTTCATGATCAGATCGGCCGGATCCAGGCCGAGGGCCCTCAGCCCGGCGATTGCCGTGTCAACAGCTTCCTGTTCGCTGATGTCGCGGCCACCGGCATAGACCTTCGCCGTGTGGGCGTAGGCGGTGGTTCCGTTCGAGGGGCGGTGAAAGGAGACCATCCGAACACTGGTGGGCTCTTTGGGCGGGCCGGCGAAGGCACCCGTGGTGTCGAACTGATTCACCACCGCCACCGCTGCACCGTTGTCGGAAATGAGCTCGACGTGCATCTCGGTCACACCGGTCGCAACAAGGCAAGGCCCGTTCACGGTGATGGTCGATCCCCCGACAACGGCCTGCCGAAAGAGCGCATAGCTCCGAAATATCGGATTCGGCCCAATGTTGGCATTGAACTCCATATGCAGCGCCAGCGTTGACTGAGCGACAACAGAGTGCGGAGCGTGAGAGTAGTGGACGGTGGCGGAGTAGCCCCAGGTATTTACGTTATCCGTCAAGACGATCATCGCGGCCGTGCCCCTTCTGCAGCGTGCCCCAATTCTGACAGCGCAAGCGCCGTTTTTTGCGTTATGCGCTGAGCTGCCCGGCCATCAATTGCAGCTGCACGATGCGAAATTCGGCCAGTTTGAGCGGGGCGAAGCCAACGACGATGCTGACGACGCCCTTGTCGATGTCCTCGTCTGTGGTGGTTTCTTTGTCGCACTTGACGAAATAGGCGTCCCTCGGGGTGTTGCCCTGGAAAGCGCCCTGTCTGAAGAGGCTGTTCATGAACGCGCCTGCGTCGAGCCGAATCTGTGCCCACAGCGGTTCAGCGTTGGGCTCGAACGTCACCCATTCGAGTCCGCGACGCAGGCTTTCCTCCAGGAACAGGGCGGTCCGCCGGACGGGGATGTATTTGTACTCATCGGCTGTGCTGTCGGCGCCGCGCAGCGTGCGTGCTCCCCATACCACTGGGCCGAACCCCGGAAAGGTCCGAATCACGTTGATTGCGTTTTGATTGAGCGGACCGGCCTCGGCGTCGGAGAGGGTTTCGGGCAGACCTACAACACCTGCGAGTGAGGCGTCGGTACCGGCCGGCGCCACCCAGACTCCGCGCTCGGCATCGGTACGCGCTATCACTCCGGCCAGCGCACCACACCCGGCGAATACTTCTACCTTGTTGCCGCGCAACGGATTAGCCTGCAGCAGGCGCGGATAGAAGATCGCCGCATTCCGCGCGGGCGTACCGGTGAGGTTCAAATTGGCGAGCTCGTCCGTCGGATCAGTCACCAGGCCGTTGCGAGTCCAGTCGGGCGGCGGGTCGACGATGAGGAAGGCACGACGTTCGACGCAATAGTCGAGGATGTCTTTGTACACCTCCGGCGGCACCGAACTGTTGAGCGTATTTCCCAGCACGCACACGAGATTGACGAGGTCGATGTGCTCGAGCAGGTACTTGCCAGTCCGCGTCTTCCGATCGCCTGTGTAGGCGAGGTCGTCTAGCGGGGCGCTGGCGTGGCCGGCGTCGCCGGGCAGCACCTGATCCCACGTGGCGTTGCCGTCGCCGTCAACCGACTCGCCAGGCCGCTTGACTCCGGCCCCCTCCACCTCAATCCGCACCAACGCCGACTCGCGAGCCAACACTTGATCGACGCGCCGGTCACTGTCCTTGACGGTCAGGTTCAGAAACCGCTCTTGCGGTCCGCCCGGCTGGATTCTGATATGCAAGCTGAACAGATCATTCGTTGTCAGACCGAGGTCGGTTGCCACCGCTGGGTCGCCGTCGTGCTTGACCTGCACTTCCAGACCATTTGCCCAATCCCCGGGTGAAGCAGAGACCAGCGCGATTGGGTCGACGCTTCCCGCGTTGAGCGACGCGGACGCCTTCCCTACGTCGGCGGGTGGGTCCTTGTAGAGCCGAACGATGACTGCTTGCGTCCCGCCGTTGACGAAGAAGTCTCGCACCGCGAAGCCCATCGGGTATTTCAGGTCGAGTGCACCGAACTGGTTGACGAAGTCGGAGAGATCGAAGACGCTCACCGCCCGATCCGTTGGCCCCTTTGCCGCCTGGCCGAGGAATGCCGTAATCGACGTCGCGACACCGATGATGGCGCGTCCCGCTGAGGACTCGTCGATGTGGACACCCGGGGGCACGTTCGCGGCAGTCGAGTTAGACATCCCAGGGTCGTAAGTTGTCAAGCTGCCTTGGCGGGTTGTCGGTGTGCCCATGCTTTGTGTTCGTCGTAGGTGCTGTGGTGGCGTAGGCAGCCGTGCAGGATGCCGACGAGGCGGT
>JAVRPX010000785.1:0-2627 GCA_032161985.1 Mycobacterium sp. | reverse complement strand
CGCTAGGCGCGTCGGGTGCGGTGCTGATGACACGCATGATCAATCACATGCGCGACAACGGGATTCGCTACGGCCTGCAGACCATGTGTGAGGGCGGCGGCACGGCCAACGCCACGCTGGTCGAGCTGATCGCGTAGGACAGGAGACCCAGTGCGCCGAGATCTGTTCACCGAGGACCACGAAGCCTTCCGGGAACTCGCCCACGACTTCGTCGAGAAGGAGGTGGTTCCGCGCTATCCCGAGTGGGAGAAGGGCGGACGGATGCCTCGCGACGTCTTCAAGCAGATGGGTGCGTTGGGCATGCTCGGGATGGCGATCCCCGAGGAGTACGGCGGCGCGGGTATGCCCGACTACCGCTACAACGTCGTCATGCAGGAGGAGGCGGCGCGTGCGCTCGTCACGCTCTCGACCGTGCGCACCCAGCTCGAGGTGATCCTGCCGTATTTCCTGCATTACGCGAACGCCGAACAGCGCGAGCGCTGGTTCCCGGGTCTGGCCGCGGGCTCGCTGCTGACCGCGATCGCGATGACCGAACCCGGTACCGGCTCGGATCTGGCAGGCATGCGCACCACCGCCGTGCGTGACGGTGATGACTTCATCGTTAACGGTGCGAAGACGTTCATCACTGGCGGCATGCAGGCCGACCTGGTGATCGTGGTCGCGCGCACTGCGACCGATCCGGACAACCGCCGCAAGGGCCTGACGCTGTTGGTTGTCGAGGACGGCATGGACGGCTTCACCCGCGGCCGTGAGCTGGAGAAGATGGGCTGCAAGGTGCAGGACACCGCAGAGCTGTCATTCGTCGACGTCCGCGTCCCGGCCACCAACGTGCTGGGGGAGGAGGGCGAGGCGTTCGGCTACCTGGGCCACAACCTTCCGCAGGAGCGGCTCACGGTCGCGGTCGGGTCGGTTTCGCAGGCCAGGTCGGCGATCGTGGCGGCCATCGACTACACGAAGAACCGCAAGGCATTTGGCACGCCGGTCGCGTCGTTCCAGAACACCAAGTTCGAGCTGGCCGCCTGCTCGACGGAAGTGGAGGCAGCCCAGGCGATGCTGGACCGCGCCGTCGCCCTGCATGTCGAGGGTGAGCTGTCGGCGGCCGACGCCGCCCGCGTGAAGCTCTTCTGCACCGAGATGCAGCAGCGCGTGATCGACCGGTGCCTGCAGTTGTTCGGCGGATACGGCTACATGATGGAGTACCCGATCGCCCGGCTGTACACGGACGCCAGGGTGGCCCGCATATATGCGGGTACCAGCGAGGTGATGAAGGTGATCATCGCCAAGTCGCTGGGCTTGTGACAGCTGTCAAGAAACCGATTTCCCTGAGACCCTTGTCACACAGCCCAAACCTACCTACTGTGTGTTCACTAGGTTGGTTGAACGAAGGGGTTCAGTGACTTCTGTGTCAGGCCCGAGGCCTTACGCCTCGCTCCACGCGAAGGGCGAGGACCGCAGGCAGCGCATCCTGGCCGTCGCCGAGCGGCTACTGGCGCGCAACGGCTGGCGTAACACATCGCTGGCCCTGATCGCCAAGGAAGCCGGGGTCACGCCAGCTGGCCTACTTCATCACTTCGAATCCAAGGAACAGTTGCTCAACGCGGTGCTCGACGCTCGCGACGCCGATGACGACGCACACGCGGATTACCTCCGCGGTGACCTCATCACCGAGCTGAGCCGGGTACCCGAGCGGTTCGACCGCGCCCCGGAGCTGATCGGCACGTTCACGGTGCTCCTCGTCGAGAACATCGCGCCGGACGCCCCGCTACACGACCGCCTGCACAAGCGGTACCGCGACGCGATTGACATCATCACCAAACTCATCGAGCGCGGTCAGCATGACGGGCTGTACCGCACAGACTTCGACGCGGCCAACAAGGCCGTGGAGATCCTCGCCTTCATCAACGGAATGGAGACCTTATGGTTGCTCGATCCTTCAATACCGCTGACCGAGGTATTCAAGGGGTACGCGGAGTCGCTGGGGCGCGAGATCGAGCCACGGAGCTCGACATGAGGTACCGGCTCGACGTGGTCGCACCCACCGTGCTCGACGCGGTGCGGTTCGCCGGCGGCTGGGTCTACGACCGCGTGATGGCCGGATGGGACGTCACCATCCTGGTCGGCGACGACGGGGATGTCCGGCCCCTCGAGATCCTCGGCGCCGAGGTGCGCGATTTGGAATCGGTGTTGGCGTCGTGGGAAGAGCGGCCCCATCCTCAGACGGTCGCCGTCGCGGCCGATCTGTTCGATCGCGACGCGCGTGTCCGTCAGGGCGTGCTCGAGGCGCTCGAACAGGGTGCCACCGAAGTGACGCTGTGGGGCGACGGTCTGCCCGCGGAGCTCGATGACAGCGTCGATTCGGTGCAACACCGATTGAGCTCTGCCGCACGGGCGTTCAAGGCCCAGGCGCTCGCGGCGGCGAATGCTCCCGACGCTGCCGTCGGCAACACCGAGATCTTCCGCTGCGGAATGATGGCCTCGGTCGCCGCTGACCTGATCCCCGCGAGTTAGACATCCCAGGGTCGTAAGTTGTCAAGCTGCCTTGGCGGGTTGTCGGTGTGCCCATGCTTTGTGTTCGTCGTAGGTGCTGTGGTGGCGTAGGCAGCCGTGCAGGATGCCGACGAGGCGGT
>JAVRPX010000784.1:0-4552 GCA_032161985.1 Mycobacterium sp. | reverse complement strand
AGCCGCGTGCGGGTGAGCATCGAAGGCGACGTGGCGCTGGCGTTCCCTGCGACGCTGCCCGACGCCACGCCGGAGGACGACATCCGCGGCATCGGCGCCGCGCTGTACGCGCTGCTGATCAACCGGTGGCCGCTGCCCGAGTCAGGGGTTCGCAGCGGGTTGGCGCCCTCCGAGCTCGACGCGGCAGGCCAGCCCATCGAACCGCGAGCCGTCGACCGCGACATCCCGTTCCAGATCTCCGCGGCGGCCGCCCGGGCGGTGCAGGAGGGCGGCGGCATCCGCAGCGCCCCTACCCTGCTGAACCTGCTGCAGCAGGCCACCGCGATCGCCGACCGCACCGAGCTGATCTCCCCTGTCGACGAGCCCGAGGTCCCGCCGCCGTCCCGGTTCCGCGGTGCGCCCACCGACGACGCAGAGTCCGCGGCACGCCGCCGCAAGGGGCTGATGATCGGGCTTGGCGTTGGCGGCGCGATCATCGTCGTCGCGTTGATTGTGCTCGCTTCCGTGTTGAGCCGGATCTTCGGTAACGTCGGCGGCGGCCTGGGCGGCGACGAGCTGGGTCTGAACTCGCCATCATCGTCCGCGCAGCCAAGCGGCTCCGGCAACGTCGTGAAACCCGTTCGCGCGACAGTGTTTTCACCCGAGGGCGAACCCGACGCACCTGGGGCGGCTCCGCTGGCCATCGACGGCAACCCCTCGACCGTGTGGCCCATCGACACCTACACGGATCCCGTGCCGTTCCCGAATTTCAAGAACGGCGTCGGCCTGATGCTTCAGTTGCCGCAGCCCACCAAGCTGGGCGAGGTCACCATCAACTTGAACAGCACCGGCACCGCAGTGGAGATCCGCTCCTCGCAAACGCCGACACCCTCGTCGCTGGGCGACACCACCGTGCTGACGTCGGCCACCACGCTCAAGCCGGGGTCGAACACGATCAAGGTGGACGCCGCATCGCCGACATCGAACGTGCTGGTGTGGGTTTCCACGCTTGGACAGGTCAACGGCCAGAGCCGCTCCGACATCGCCGAGATCACGCTCAAAGCTGTGTCATAACCGGCGGACTGACGGCTCCATCCCCAGCGCCGCAAACTTGTGTCAAGACCCACCCCCGGCGCCGTTTAGTGTTCGGCTGTGGGGAGCTGCGGGGGAATCGACCGGACGGACGCCGAGTTGCTGACGGCACACGTCGCCGGCGACCGGTATGCGTTCGAGGAGCTGTTCTACCGCCACCACCGCCAACTGCACCGGCTGGCGCAGATCACCAGCCGCAACCCCGAAGACGCCGCGGACGCCCTGCAGGATGCGATGCTGTCGGCGCACCGCAACGCGCCCGCCTTCCGCCACGACTCCGCGGTCAGCAGCTGGCTGTACCGCATCGTCGTGAACGCGTGCCTCGACCGGTTGCGGCGCAACAAGACACACCCCACCGCCACCCTTGAGGACGATGTCTGCCATGTCGGCGATCCGACGCCGCGGGTGGACACTGCGGTCGTGGTGGAGCGTGCCCTGATGCGGCTTCCCGTCGAGCAGCGTGCCGCGGTGGTCGCGGTCGACATGCAGGGCTACTCGGTGGCCGAGACCGCGCGCATGCTCGGCATTGCGGAGGGCACCGTGAAGAGCCGCTGTTCGCGCGCCAGGGCCAAGCTGGCCGAGGCGCTCGAATATTTCAACGCCGGCGCCGCCGCGGCCGCCGAGCGGCTCGGTGAGTGATTCGTGGAACCGTGACAGCCACGCGGCCGTCTAACCCTGCGTGGTGGACACTGGCTTGCGTCAGGGCGTGGCACAACCGGCGGGGGCAGCGATGGACGGCAACGCGGGCCACGAATCAGAACCACTCACGCTCGAAATGCTCGCCAACCTGCAGGCGGGCCTGCTCGACGACGACGCCGCGGCAGCGCTGCGCCAGCGCATTCGCACCGACAGGGACGCCGCAGAGATGCTGGCGGCACTCGACCGCGTCCGCCGTGACCTTGCCGATCTCGGCACCGACAGCGCCTCCGCACCTGATGTCCCTGCCGAGGTGACCGCGCGGATTGGCACCGCGCTGCAGGCCGCGCCGCCGCACCAGCCGCCCCGCCAGCCCGCCCATTCAGTTCGGCACGCCCCACGGTGGCAGGTGATCGGGCTCGTGGCCGGTGTCGGCGCAGCGATCGTCGGCGCGGTCCTCGGTGGGGTGATGCTGACGCGCGAACCTGCGCCGACCCGCCCTGCCGGGCCGACGGCCGAGCGCATCACGGTGTCGCGGCCTTCGAGCGACCTTCCGTTGTCGGATCCTCAGATCGTCGGGCTGCTGTCACACAGCCCCGACTACGGCCCGCTCGCGGACCCGCAACGGCGTGCGTCCTGTTTGTCCGGACTGGGCTACTCGGCGGCGACGGCGGTGCTTGGCGCGCAACCAGTCGACATGCACGGGCGGCCCGCGGTGCTCATGCTGTTGCCCGCCGACACGCCGAGGACAGTCTTGGCGCTGGTCGTCGAGCCCGGCTGCAATTCAGCTCACACCGGCCTGCTGGCCAATACGTTGGTCACTCGTCCGTAATCTGTCCTGCAGGCCGCGGGGAACACCCGGGCATACCCTGTTGTTTGTACACGTGCCGACGTAACACGGCAGAAAGGCTCGCATGACCTCCTCATCCACCGTTCACGACGTAATCGTCATCGGCTCAGGTCCGGCCGGCTACACGGCCGCCATCTACGCGGCCCGCGCTCAGCTCAAACCGCTGGTGTTCGAAGGCACCCAGTTCGGTGGCGCCCTGATGACCACCACCGAGGTGGAGAACTACCCCGGCTTCCGCGAGGGCATCACCGGACCCGAATTGATGGATGAGATGCGTGAGCAGGCGCTGCGCTTCGGCGCGGATCTGCGGATGGAGGACGTCGACGAGGTCTCCCTGGACGGGCCCGTCAAGTCCGTCACCGTCGGCGACGAGACGTATCAGGCACGCTCCGTCATCCTTGCGATGGGCGCGGCCGCCCGGCACCTTGGCGTGCCCGGTGAGGAAGCACTGATCGGCATGGGCGTAAGCACCTGTGCCACCTGTGACGGGTTCTTCTTCCGCGACCAGGACATCGCCGTGGTCGGCGGCGGTGACTCGGCGATGGAGGAAGCCACCTTCCTGACCCGGTTCGCCCGCAGCGTCATCCTGATCCACCGCCGCGAGGAATTCCGCGCCTCCAGGATCATGCTTGAGCGCGCCCGCGCCAACGAGAAGATCAAATTCCTCACCAACACCCAGGTGACCGCGATCGAGGGCGATCCGAAGGTCTCCGGTGTACGGCTGCGCAACGCGGTCACCGGCGAGGAGTCAACGCTGGCCGTCACCGGTGTGTTCGTCGCCATCGGCCACGACCCCCGCTCCGAACTGGTGCGCGGCCAGGTCGACCTCGACCCGGAGGGCTACGTGCTCGTCGAGGGCCGCACCACCGCTACCTCGGTCGAAGGGGTGTTCGCCTGTGGCGACCTCGTCGACCACACCTACCGTCAGGCCATCACCGCAGCAGGCACCGGCTGTTCGGCTTCGATAGACGCCGAGCGCTGGATCGCTGAAAGAGCTTCTGCCACAACCGATGACAGCACCGATCTGATTGGAGCACCACTATGACCGAGAAGACTTCCGCAACGGTCGCCGTAACCGACGACTCGTTCTCCGACGACGTGCTGTCGAGCAGCACCCCGGTGCTGGTTGACTTCTGGGCCACCTGGTGCGGGCCGTGCAAGATGGTCGCTCCGGTGCTCGAGGAGATCGCCAACGAGAAGGCCGGCGCGCTGACGGTGGCCAAGATCGACGTCGACGCGAACCCCGCCACCGCGCGCGACTTTCAGGTGGTCTCGATCCCGACAATGATCCTGTTCAAGGACGGCGCCCCGGTGAAGCGGATCGTCGGTGCTAAGGGCAAGGCCGCGCTGCTTCGCGAGCTCGCTGACGTGGTCTAACGCCGCGATCCGCCGTCCGGACACCGCCTGCGGTTTTCTCGAAAGTGGGAACCGTCTGCGACAATGCTGCCTAGCCTGTCTTTGCTTCGTCAGCTATTTCCACTGACAACTGACGGCCCGCAAGGCAGCCGGGAAAGGGTCGAGTATGTCGAGTCTGCGTCACGGTGACCGCGGGGGAGCGGTCGCCGAGATCCGGGCGGCACTGGCGGCGTTGGGGCTGATCGATAGCCCAGACGAAGATCTGACCACCGGTAAGCATGTCGCCGTTGATGTCTTTGACGGCGAGCTCGACCATGCCGTGCGCGCGTTCCAGCAGCACCGCGGATTGCTGGTAGACGGCATCGTTGGTGAGGCGACTTTTCGCGCGCTGAGGGAAGCTTCCTACCGGTTGGGCGCACGCACGCTCAATCACCAGTTCGGTGCGCCGATGTACGGCGACGACGTCGCGACGCTGCAGGCCCGGTTGCAGGACCTCGGCTTCTACACCGGTCTCGTCGACGGCCACTTCGGCCTGCAGACGCACAACGGGCTGATGTCGTACCAGCGTGAGTACGGGCTTTATCCGGACGGGATCTGCGGCCCGGAAACGTTGCGCTCCTTGTACTTTCTGGGTTCGCG
>JAVRPX010000783.1:0-5202 GCA_032161985.1 Mycobacterium sp. | reverse complement strand
CCCGTCCCGGACGATCTCGACGCCAACTCGATGATGCGGCCCGCGTCGTCGCGCGATACAAAGTTCTTCTGGGACGGTGTCAACGCGCACGAACTGCGCATCCAGAAGCGGCCCGACGGCAGCTTGCAGCATCCGCCGGTGCCTGCACTGTGGGCCGACCACAACGATGAGGTAGCGCCGTCCGATTATCTTGTCGCCAGCGGCGACGGCACGGTGTTCAGCTTCGTCGTGCACCACGCCCCGAAGGTGCCCGGCCGCACTTTGCCGTTCGTGGTCGCGCTCGTCGAACTCGAGGAGGGCGTCAGGATGCTGGGTGAGCTCCGCAACGTCGACCCCGCCACTGTGAAGATCGGAATGCCTGTGCGCACAACATATATCGACTTCCCAGACGGTGACTCGGGCCCGGCGTGGACGCTGTATGCGTGGGAGCCTGGCGAAGGAGCCGGAGTATGAGCGCTCCTTCTATTTCCGTAGGTACGAAGCTGCCCGAGCTGTCGCTGTACGGCGACCCGACGTTCATAGTCTCGACGGCGATCGCGACGCGCGATTACCAGGACGTGCACCATGATCGCGACAAGGCGCAGGCCAAAGGGTCGAAGGACATCTTCGTCAACATCCTCACCGATACCGGTTTGGTGCAGCGCTACATCACCGACTGGGCTGGGCCCAACGCGATCATCAAGTCGATCTCTCTTCGACTCGGTGTGCCGTGGTACGCCTACGACACCATCACCTTCAAGGGTGAAGTGACCGCGGTCGAGGACGGCTTGATCACGCTGAACGTCGTTGGCAGCAACAGTCTTGGCGATCACGTCATCGCGACCTCCACGCTGACCGTCGGGGGTGCCTGATGCCCGGTGAACTGTCCGGGAAGGCGGCGATCGTCGGCATCGGCGCCACCGATTTCTCGAAGAACTCCGGCCGCAGCGAGCTTCGGCTGGCAGCCGAGGCGGTGCTGGACGCGCTCGACGACGCCGGACTTACCCCCGCTGATGTCGACGGCATGGTCACCTTCACGATGGACTCCAACACCGAGGTCGCGATTGCGCGGGCCACGGGTATCGGAGAGCTGAAGTTCTTCTCCAAGATCCACCACGGTGGCGGCGCGGCGTGCGCGACAGTCCAGCAGGCCGCGATCGCGGTGGCGACTGGAGTCGCGGATTGCGTTGTGGCATACCGTGCTTTCAACGAGCGGTCCGGCCAGCGGTTCGGTCAGGTGCAACTGCGACTGGTCGAAAATGCAGACTCGACCGGTGTCGACAATTCGTTCTCGTATCCGCATGGGCTGTCCACGCCGGCCGCGCAGGTCGCGATGATCGCGAAGCGGTACATGCATCTTTCGGGGGCGACGAGCAAGGACTTCGGGGCGGTTTCGGTGGCCGACCGCAAGCACGCCGCCAAGAACCCGAAGGCCTACTTCTACGAGAAGCCGATCACCATTGAGGACCACCAGAATTCGCGGTGGATCGCCGAACCGCTCCGGCTGCTCGACTGTTGCCAGGAGACCGATGGTGGTGTCGCATTGGTGATCACGTCGCCCGAGCGGGCCAAGGACCTCAAGCACCGGCCCGCGATCATCGAGGCGGCATCACAGGGTTCGAGTCCTGATCAGTATTCGATGGTGAGCTACTACCGGCAGGAGCTCGGCCTGCCGGAGATGGGTCTGGTCGGCAAGCAGCTTTGGTCGCAGTCGGGCCTGAAGCCGACGGATGTCCAGACCGCGATCCTCTATGACCACTTCACCCCGTTCACGCTGATCCAGTTGGAGGAGTTGGGTTTCTGCGGTCAGGGTGAGGCGAAGGACTTCGTCGCCGATGGTGCCATCGAGATTGGCGGCAGACTGCCGATCAACACCCATGGCGGTCAGCTGGGCGAGGCATACATCCACGGCATGAACGGCATCGCCGAAGGCGTGCGCCAGCTGCGTGGGACATCCGTCAACCCAGTGCCCGATGTCGAGCACGTGCTCGTCACCGCGGGAACGGGTGTCCCGACGTCGGGTCTGATCCTGGGCTGAGTGCCGGAACGACACGAGGCTGCAGGCGATGGACTACCTGCAGCCTCGCGGCGGTAAGTGCGGAACTTCTCGATTGGCTAGAAGCCGAGGCGCAGAATTCCGACTCGGCCGTTCCCCACGTTGACCGCACCCAGGTTCCCGATGCCGATGTTGACGAGGCCAGCGTTCGCCGCGCCGATATTGGCGACGCCGACTTGGCCTGCGCCGATGTTGGCGACGCCAAAATTCAGGGGGCCACCGATGTTGAGCAGGCCGTGGTTTCCGCTGCCCAGGTTGGCGACGCCGGTGTTGCCGGAACCGCCAAGGAGGCCGTTGGCCACCCCGACGTTGCCGCCGCCGGGGCCGAGGAGGTTGTTGGCGATACCGGTGTTGCCGGTACCGCCGTTGAGTAGGCCGTTGTTTCCGGGCGTGAGGTTGAGGCCGTCCGCGGAAGCGGCACCGGCGCCGACGATGGCGATCGCACCGGCACCGATGAGCGAACATCCGAGGATAAGGCTGGAACGAATAGATGGCATAGCCGCCCCTTAGCTGGTATGGATGTGGACGCGTTACAGGTTAGACCAAAGTTGATGCGCGTGTAAACGCTATGGCAAACATCAGGCGGGAAGACATATGCATGGCAAGCAAGTAAGTTGATCGACGGTCCAACTTGCGGCAGGGTGAAAGAGAGTGTCATTTTTGGGAAGCACTGGCAAATGGAGCTTTGTACGTGTTCGCCCAACTACCAGCATTGACGCAGTCGTCGAATACGATATCCGCACACGAATCAATGTCGCAGCACGATTTCAGCTACTTATGATGAACGCCGAGAACAATTTCGTGCCCGCAATGCCAAAACACCAGTGTGTACGGATAGCAAACAGCATGACAATCCAGCATATCTACCACAGCAAGCACACAGTTAACAGAAGATGACTCGGATCGTGGTCGTGATCGATCGCCTCAGCCGTTTGCGACGTTGCGGGGCAATGAACTGAGCGCCGCAGTTCGCCGAGCGCCTGGCAATACGCGGTGGTGCGCGCGGCGCAGGCTAAGCCGGAATCAGCTCCACCCCGGCCAGCGCCACCGCGTCATCGCGTTCCGGCGCCGTGACGACTGCTTGGAAGCCGTCGCCCTCTTTCCAGATGCTCGCCTTCAGCGTCTCGCCGGGAAACACCACACCCGCGAACCGCGCTCCGTAGCTGCCGACGCGGGCGGTGTCACCGTCGAGCAGGTTGTCCACTATCGCCTTGCACGTCATGCCGTAGGTGCACAAGCCGTGCAGGATCGGACGCGGAAACCCAGCTGCCGCAGCGAATTCCGGATCCGAGTGCAACGGATTGCGATCACCGCACATCCGGTACAGCAGCGCCTGCTGCGGCGAGACCGGTATGGAAAGTTCAAAGTCGGGTGCGCGCTGGGGCGGTTCCGACGACGTCGACGGTCCGCGCTCACCACCGAAACCGCCCTCGCCGCGGGCAAAGATCGACCGCTTCTGTGTCCACAGCAGCGTGCCGTCGGGCGCGGTCACCGTCGTCTCCGACCAGATGACCGCGGCCTTGCCCTTGTCCCAGATGTCGGTGAATTTCGTGACCGCGATCCCGGTCCCCGACGGCGGTACCGGACCCGGCACGACGACCGCCTCGCTGGCGTGCAGCACCCTGGAGAGCTCGATGTCGATGCCGGGAAAGTTCACCGTCGGCGCCTTGGTCATGTGGAAGCTCTGCGCGACATTGCCGAATGTCGGCAGCACCTGCGGGGTGTCGTCGGTCAGGTAGCGCAGCTCCCGCTTGTCCATCGGGTCGTAACCCGCACCGAGCCCGAGGTGGTAGAGCTGGATATCGCTACTGGTCCAAGAGAATTCGGCAGGCTCGAGTTCAGCGCCCAGCGCCTCGTCCAGATTGATCGGCATTTAGCTCTTCCCCGCAATGTGTAGCGCCGCCAGATATCCGAAAGCCATCGCCGGACCGATCGTCCCGCCGGGGCCCGGGTACGTATGACCCATCACCGGTGCGCTGACGTTGCCCGCAGCGTACAACCCGTCGATCACCGAACCGTCGTCGCGCAGTGCGCGGCCATTTACGTCGGTGCGGATGCCGCCCTTGGTGCCAAGGTCGCCCGGCACCATCTTGGCCGCGTAGTACGGTCCGTGGCTGATCTCGCCGAGGTTCGGATTCGGCTTGTTGGTCGGGTCGCCGTAGTAGCGGTCGTAGGCGCTCTCACCGCGCTTGAAGTCCTCGTCGACGCCGGAGCGGGCGAAGCCGTTGAACCGCTCCACGGTCAGGGTCAGCGCATCGACCGGTAGGCCGGCCTTGGCGGCCAGTTCCTCCAGCGTGTCCGCCTTGACGATGACGCCGGACTCCAGCCATTTGTTCGGAATACGTTGTCCCGGTTGCAGTCCCGCGAAGATGTAGCGATCGCGGTACCGCTGGTCGAACACCAGCCATGCCGGGATGTTCTCGCCAGGGCCGGGACCCTGCCCGTATTCGCCGCCGTACATGTGGTGGCACGCCTCGACATACGGCATGGACTCGTTCATGAACCGCTTGCCAGACATGTTCACGATGATCGAACCGGGGGAGTTGCGCTCGGACAGGGCGAACCATGGCGCGCCGACCAGCGGCACCGTCGGGCCCCACCACGCGTCTTCCATGATGTCCAGCGCGGCGCCCAGCTTCTCGGCGGCGATAATGCCGTCGCCGGTGTTGGCCGTGGCGCCGACCGTCCATTCTGTGGTGATCGGCGCACGCTGGTACTTCACTCGCATCTGCTCGTTGTGCTCGAATCCGCCGGCGCCAAGGATGACGCCGCGGCGTGCCCGGATCAGTTCGGGCTCTGCCGATTCCGGCGCATTCGTGTCGCGGACGTAGATCCCGCGCACGACGTCATCCTCGACGTACAGGTCGGTGAAGGCGGTGTTCAGCCGAACCGGCACTTCCGCCTTCTGCAGGCCGATTCGAAGCGGGGCGATCAACGCACGCCCCATGCCGACGAGGTTCTTGCCCGTCGCCTTGGCCCACACGGTGCGCGCGCCAACCTTCAGGCTGCGCAGCACACCACGCGGATGGCGCTTGAGTTGGTTGAGCCGCACGTAGTCCTGTTGCATCACAACGACATTGAGCGGCACCTTGCCGTAGGGCGGCTCCAGGCCTGGCAGATCGGCGCCGAGTTTGCGGGCGTTGAACGGCTTCGGCTCGATCGACCGA
>JAVRPX010000782.1:0-5720 GCA_032161985.1 Mycobacterium sp. | reverse complement strand
CAGGGCCGTATCTTCGTCGCCGGCGGTCCCGCGATCGGGCAGCTGTCGGCATTCAACGGCGCCCCCGCAATAGAGCCGATCCGCAGTTACGCGGGGTTGGAGTCCGCTGACGGAATCCGCGCCATCGCCGAGCTGGCCGCCCGCGAGCTCGAACGCAGCGGCGGCCTAAAGCGCAAGGTGGTGGCGGTTGCCGCCACAACCGGGACGGGCTGGATCAACGAGGCGGAAGCCGACGCGATTGAGTACATGTTCAACGGCGACACCGCGATCGTCAGCATGCAGTACTCGTTTTTGCCCAGCTGGCTATCGTTCCTGGTGGACAAGGAAAACGCCCGCCAGGCCGGACAGGCGCTCTTCGAAGCGGTCTCGGCACGCGTGCACTCCCTGCCGGAAGGGCAGCGGCCCAAGCTGGTGGTGTTCGGCGAGAGCCTGGGATCGTTTGGCGGCGAGGCGCCGTTCCTGTCGGCTAACAACATCATCGCCCGCACCGACGGAGCATTGTTCAGTGGGCCCACATTCAACAACACGATGTGGCTGCAGGTAACCCGCAACCGCGACAAGGGTTCACCGCAATGGCTGCCCATCTATGAGCAGGGCCACAACGTTCGATTCGCCGCCCGCGCCGACAACCTCGCTCGCCCGTCAGACTGGTGGGCTAATCCCCGCATCGTCTATCTGCAGCACGCGTCCGACCCGATCGCATGGTGGAACGTCGATCTGCTGTTTGCAAGACCGGATTGGCTGCGCGAGCCCCGCGGCTACGACGTCTCGCCGCGGATGGAATGGATACCGATCGTCACGTTCCTTCAGGTGTCCGCCGACATGGCGGTCGCGGTCGACGTGCCCGACGGACACGGCCACGTCTACGTCAGAGACGTAGCCAACGCATGGGCCGCCATCCTGCAGCCGCCGGGCTGGACGCCCGAGAAGACCGAAAAGCTGCGGCCGCTGCTGTCCAACGACGAAAACGCCTAGACCAGAATGCCTTCTGCCTTCAACGAGTGGTACCCGCCGATGACGTCGGTGGCGCGGTGCAAGCCGAGATCGATTAGCGACGCCGCGGCCAGGCTCGAGGTGTAGCCCTCCGAGCACAGCACCACCCATTCCACGTCGTCGCCCACCGCCTGCGGCAGCCGCGCGTCACTCGTCGGGTCGCAACGCCACTCCAGCACGTTGCGCTCGACCACCAACGCGGCGGGTACGCCGCCCTCGCGCTCGCGTTGGGCCTGCGGCCGGATGTCGACCAATAGCGCACCCCGTTCCAGCGCATCGGGAACTTCGCGCGCCGAAAGCCTGCGCAGACGTGTGCGGGCCTCATCGAGTACCCGGTCGATTCGACTCATCATCCCTCCGGTGCGTCGGTGAGTTCGGTGCGCTTGCGGCGCAGCGTCTTTCGCTCGGTCACCTCGTAGTAGGACATCGCCGTCAGCGGCGGCGAGTACGCGTGCACGCTGAGCGTCGGGGTGACCGGAGCCGACAGATCCTTTTCGGGCGTCCACACGACATCATGCACCCAGCCCAGCGGGAAACCCGCCTGATCGCCGGCCCTAAGGCGTCTGCGCCGCAACGCCTCCCCGTCCCAACGCGTTTCACGCAGCGCGCCGGACACCACCGTCAAGGCGCCCAACGAGCCGCCGTGGTCGTGCAGTTCGGTCGAGCGATCAGGCACCCAGCTGATCAACCAGATATCGACCTCGTCGTCGCCGTGCAGACGGGCGAACCAGCGGTCATCGCTCAGGGGTCCGTCGGCCGGCAGCAGGTGGTCGTAGCGGCCCGAGAGCACGTCGTCGGCGTAGCGGTCTGTGGCATGCAGCAGGTCGGGCAGCCGCAGGCGAGTCGGCGCGGACACGGCGGGCACGGCGGGCACGGAAGACGGCAGCGCAGCAGAGTGTGCGGAAACCATGTGGAGCTCCAGAATGACGGGGACGGGTCGGGGGGTCGGCGTTTAGTCGCGACACTCCCGGAATCCGGTTCCATCCATCACGGCCGCCAGTATTGCAGCTGGTAGCGATTACGGTCGGCCGCGCCCGGACCATGCCGACGTCCTTCCTCAAACGGACCTGCTCAGCGTCCGATCGAGCGCGAACCCGCCTAAACTCACGCTGAGCTGAACTACCCGAGGGGGGCCAGGCCCTGACGGGGCCGACATGTTGCATAGATTGAGCGGCATGCGCAGGTACCTCCAACGCGTCGCGCTGTGCTGTGCGTTCCTGACGCTCACCGTCGTGGGCTGTTCGTCGAACGAGCAAAAGCCCTCGACGTCCACCCCGCCGCCGACGACGTCCACCAGCGAGCTGCCGCCACTGCCCGCCGAACCGGCGCAGCCCGGCGCCATCGGTGTCTCCCCCGGTGGCGTCACCACCAAGGTCGACGTGCCGTCAGACGCAACAGAATCGCAGTACGGGCAGGCCTGCCATGCCGCCAAGGTGTGGATGGACAGCCAACAAGGGGACCCGAAGACCCTTGTCGAGCCGTACCTCACGGTGATCCAGGCGCCCGACTTCACCGGGCCGGGGAACTTCAATACGCCGTGGGCAAACCTGACACCGGCCCAGCAGGCCGGCGTCATCATCGCGGTCAACGGCGCCGCCAACGGCGAGTGCGAGTAGCGCGGGACGCGCAAAATGGCGGTATGGCAGGCAACCGTGTCGCGCTGGCTCTCGGCAGCGGAGGCGCGCGCGGATACGCCCACATCGGCGTGATCGATGAATTACGTGACCGCGGCTACGACATCGTCGGGATCGCCGGGTCGTCGATGGGTGCACTCGTCGGCGGCTTGCAGGCCGCGGACAAGCTCGACGAATTCGCCGACTGGGCCAAATCGTTGACACAGCGCGCGGTGCTGCGGCTGCTGGACCCGTCCATCACGGCCGCCGGGGTGCTGCGCGCGGAGAAGATTCTGGATGCGGTCCGCGACATTCTCGGCGAGGTGACGATCGAAGAACTGCCGATCCCCTACACCGCGGTGTCCACCGACCTGCTCTCGGGAAGATCCGTGTGGCTGCAGCGCGGTCCGGTCGACGCCGCGATCAGGGCGTCCATCGCGATTCCCGGCGTGATCACACCGCACGTGTTCGACGGGCGCCTGCTCGCCGACGGCGGCATCCTCGACCCATTGCCGATGGCGCCGATCGCCGCGGTCAACGCCAACCTCACCATCGCGGTCAGCCTCTCGGGCAGCGAGGCGGGCGGCCGCTATGAGCCGACTGAGACCGAGCCGCGGGCGACGACCGAATGGTTGACCCGCATGTGGCGCAGCACCACCGCGTTGTTCGAGTCCAACCGCCCCGTCGAGCCTCCAGATGAGACGGCCAGCGACGAGGAGCTCGTCGATGCGTCCAAAGAGGACGTGCTGCCCAAGCTGGGCAGCTTTGAGGTGATGAACCGCACCATCGACATCGCCCAGGCGGCGCTGGCCCGTCACACCTTGGCCGCGTACCCGCCCGACGTCCTGATCGAGATACCGCGCACCGCCTGCAGGAGCCTGGAGTTCCACCGGGCAGCCGAGGTCATCGACATCGGCCGCGAGCTGGCAGCTGCCGTGCTCGATGAGCTCGAAAAGTCAACGCCGGAGAGCTAATTCAGGCGCCGAGGAAGTCGGTGACCGCGGCGGCAATCCGCCGGCCCTGCTCGCGACCGGCCAGTGCGGACGGTTTGCGGCATGCGGGATCGAGCGGGTTGGGTCCGAACGCTGCGATCGACTCGTCGTCGGCGTACACACCAAACGCCGACCCGCCGAGCGCGTCGACCTCCTCGGCCGCGCCACCCCCGAACGGCGACGGTGCGGATCGGCCCGACGGCACGAGCACCACGGCGATATCGCAGTCGTTCGCCAGGGCCAAGTTGACGCTGCTGCCGACGCCGCCGTCCATGTAGCGGCGCCCTTCGATCGTCACCGGCGGCCACACGGCAGGGACTGCGCAACTGGCGGCCACCGCGTCGATCAGACCGACACCCGAACTCCGGTCGAACATGACCAGCTCGCCGGTGGCGGTGTCGATCGCGGAGATCCGCAGTACCCGGTCCGGCCAGTCGTGCGATGGCAGCCGCTGCGCGATCACGTTGCGGCGCACCGCTTCGGTGACCGTCTGCGTCGACAGCGCCACCGAGCCGATCTTCTGGAGCTTCTCGGCCGTCGTCGTGTTGGGTGTCAGCATCGCGGTGACGAACAGCGCAGTGATCTCGTCGATGCCGACGTCCGGGTTGAGCTCGGTCGACGACGCGGCGGTCTGCCGGTCGAACAGGACGTCGAGCGCCAGCCCGCTGGCAAGTTGAGCGGCGACCGTCGAACCGGCCGACGTGCCGACCAGCACGTCGAGATCCAGCAGGGCCTTGGCCGTCTCGGGCGCCTCGTCGGCGATGCCCCGAAGAATGCCGGTTTCCCAGCCGATGCCCGCAAGCCCTCCACCGGCCAGCACCAACGCTCGTTTCGTTGCCACGACAGCGAGTGTGCCAGCACGCCGTTAGTGTCCATTCATGCGTACTCCCGTGGCGCTCGTCGCCGCCGTCACCGGCGCGCTGATCGGGTTGGCGCCCGCCGCACTCGCCGAGCCGCCAGCACCTCCGGCGCCGATCATCCCGCCGCCGGTGCAGCCCGCCAATATCGGCGATCTGAAATTCGCAGCGACGGACTACTACGACAGCGGCGCGTATCTGACCGATCTGCAGCTGGCCGCCGCCCCGACGATCGCATGGATCACCGAGGAGGCGCCGCGGGTAGACCGGCCCGCGGTGGTGTTCGACATTGATGAGACCGCACTGTCGAACTGGGAAGCCATCAAGGCCAACGACTTTGGCCGCGTGATCGGGGGTCCCTGCAACCAGCTGCCGCAAGGCCCGTGCGGCTGGCAGGACTGGGATCTGCGGGCGCAGTCGACGGTGATCCAGCCGACGATGGACATCTTCACCACCGCCAGGGACCGCGGCGCGGCGATCTTCTTCATCACCGGGCGCGGCGAGACCCAGCGCGCGGCGACCGAACGCAACCTGAAGGCCGTCGGCTATACCGGCTATACCCAGTTGATCATGGAACCGACTGGCGCCAATTACGTTTCGGCCGCAGACTTCAAGGCGCCGCAGCGCGCCCAGATCGAGCAGCGCGGCTACACCATCATCGCCAACGTAGGCGACCAGCCGTCCGACCTCGACGGCGGATCCTCCGAACGGACCTACCTACTGCCCAACCCATTCTATCGGATTCCCTGACTCGCCAAAAAGTCGATCTCGGCGACTGAAACCATTGCTGTAAAAGATGTTCCGATTCCTGAGCCTAGACCCGGCCAAGCGCTCGTCAAGGTCAAGCCGTAGGGCGCACCGCTATTCGGATTGCCCACCTCTGGGCGACAATGTCGCTCGTTGATATGCCCGCCAAACGAGTGAGCGACATTGTCGCTCAAAGCCGGGCAAATTGGACAGCTCCCCGGAACGCTAGCTCAACCGAGGCGCCGCCTTGCCGCTGATCAGAGGCAGATCGAGGTAGGTGACGATGCCCGGCTCGGCCGCGCACACCGCGGGGATGGAGTTCACACAGTGCGCGGCGGTGCCGACGATGCCGTACTCCGGGCCCTCGCCGCCGATCTCGGATTGAAAGCCTTTGATCGACACAGTGATGTCCGGATTGCCGCGGACCTCCATCTCGTAGCGTTGGCCTTTGGGGCCGAATGTCCATGCGGGATCGAGGTTTTCCTCACCCATCAACCAGTTCACCGTCACCTGCACGA
>JAVRPX010000781.1:0-9136 GCA_032161985.1 Mycobacterium sp. | reverse complement strand
AACAACCAGGTGATCGAGCAGTTGATCGACGACCTGCGAACCGTGCTGGACACCCTGTCGAAGGATGGCGACGACTTCTCAGGCGCGATCGATCGACTCGAGCAACTCATCAAGGGCCTGTCCAGTGACCGGGACCCGATCGGTAACGCGATCCAGCAGTTGGACGCCGGGACCGCCTCGATCGCCGACCTCCTCGGTCAGGCGCGGTCACCGCTTGAAGGCACAGTCGACAGGCTGAACGCACTCGCCACCAACATCGACAACGACAAGGATCGCCTCGACGACAGCATCGGGCGCTTGCCCGAGATTTATCGCAAGCTTGCGCGGGTGGGCTCTTACGGCAGCTTCTTCCCGTACTACATCTGCGGAATCGCCTTCCGCGCCAGCGACCTTCAGGGCCGGACCGTTCAATTTCCCTGGATCAAGCAAGAAACGGGAAGGTGCGCGGAGGAGAGCTGATGCTGAGATACCGCGGAAACCAACTCATCAGGGCAGGCTTCATCGGCGTTGTCCTGATCATCCTCGTCATAGCGGTCGGGTTACAGCCTGAGCGGCTGTTGCAATGGGCGACGGCGATCAGATACCAGGCGTTGTTCTCCGAGGCCGGCGGCCTCACCGTAGGAAATGACGTGACGGTGTCGGGCATCAAGGTCGGATCGGTCTCAAGTGTCGAACTCGACAACGGCGACGCGCTGGTCGGCTTCACCATCGAAGGCAAGTACGCCCTCGGGTCGGACACGACGGCCCACATTCGCACGGGAACATTGCTCGGCGAGCGCGTGTTGGCGTTGGATTCGGCAGGCACTGGCACCCTCGATCCGCAGCACGTGATTCCGACGACGCGAACATCGTCGCCGTATTCGCTGACCGACGCGGTCAGCGAGCTCACCGCCAATACCGCCGCCACCGACACCGAGAGCCTGAACCACTCTCTCGACACGCTTTCGGCGACGCTCGACCAGATCGCTCCACAGCTGGGCCCAGCATTCGATGGCCTCTCCCGGCTGTCGCAGTCGCTGAACAACCGCAACGAAAGCCTGGCAGAGCTGCTCAAGACCGCGGGCGACGTCACGGGGATCCTGTCCGAACGCAGCCAGCAGATCAACAGCCTGATCCTCAACGCCGGCGATCTCCTCGCGGTGCTCAACGAACGTCGGCAGGCGATCGTGAGCCTGCTCGCCAACACCTTCGCGGTATCGCGTGAACTCAAGGGTCTGGTGAAGGACAACGAGAAACAATTGGCGCCCGCGCTCGAGAGACTGAACCGCATCACCGAAATGCTGGAACGCCACCGCGACGACATCGCCAAGGCACTGCCAGGTCTGGCCAAATACGAACTGACCCAGAGCGAGATCGTGGCGAACGGTGCCTACTACAACGCACTCGTGCCCAACATCCAACCCGCGCAACTTCTCCAGCCGTTCCTCGACTATGCGTTCGGGTTCAGGCGAGGGGTCGACGCAGGCCAGCCACCGGACAACGCCGGACCACGAGCTGAGTTGCCGTTCCCGTACAACGGCATTCCGCAACCAGGAGACCTTCCGCCGCGATGAACAGAAGAAGACTCGTCACCGTCGCGGCCATCGCCTTAGCCGTAGCGCTCGTCGCGGGCGCAGTGTTCTTGGTGCGCCAGGTGTTCTTCGGCCCCAACACGATCACCGCATACTTCCCGACCGCCACGTCGACCTATCCGGGCGACGAGGTGCGCGTGTCGGGCGTGAAGGTTGGCACGATCGATTCGATCACGCCAGAGGGCACGCAGGCGAAGATGATCCTCAAGGTCGATAGGGATGTGCCGATTCCGGCCGACGCCAAGGCCGTGATCGTTGCCCAGAACCTCGTTGCGGCGCGCTACGTCCAGCTCACGCCGGCCTATCGGACTGGTGCCGGACCGACTATGCGAGACGGTGCAGTCATTCCCAGCGACCGCACCGCGGTCCCCATCGAATGGGACGAGGTCAAGACCCAATTGATGCGCCTGGCAACGGAACTGGGCCCCAAGAGTGACGTGTCGGGCACATCCGTCTCCCGGTTCATCGACAGCGCCGCGAACGCCTTGGACGGTAACGGCGCAAAGCTTCGGGAGACGATCGCGCAATTGTCCGGTGCGGCGCGAATTTTCGCCGAGGGCAGCGGCAACATCGTCGACATCATCAAGAATCTGCAGACGTTCGTCACGGCGCTGCGTGACAGCAACGAACAGATAGTGCTGTTCCAGAATCGGTTGGCCAGCCTGAGCAGCGTCGTGAACGACAGCAGGTCCGATCTGGACGCGGCACTCAGCGATCTGCCCGGCGCGATCGCGGATGTGCAGCGGTTCGTCGCGGGCAGCCGGAATCAGACGGCCGAGCAGATCAGAAGTCTTGGCGCCGTGACGCAGAACCTGGTCGACCATCACCTGTCTCTTGAGAACATTCTTCACGTCGCGCCGACCGCGATCGCCAACTACGAGAACATCTACTATCCGGCGTCTGGCGGTGTGACCGGAGCGTTCTCACTGGTCAACTTCGCGAACCCGGTTTGGTTCGTCTGCGGTCTGATCGGCGGTATCGAGAACACCACCGCACCGGAGACGGCGAAACTCTGCGAGCAATATCTGGGTCCCGCGTTGCGGTTAGTGAACTTCAACGGCCTGCCATTGCCGATCAACCCATACCTGCGTCCGGTACCGAGCCCGGGGAAGCTCCTCTACACCGACCCGAAGCTTGCGCCAGGGGGCGCAGGGCCCGGCGACGCGCCAGAGCCGCCGCCGACGGTATCGGCCTACACCGGTATGGGCGATGTTCCAGGACCGCTGGGTTGGGGAGCCCCGCAGCCCCCGGGGCAGGGGATGTACGGACATGACGAAGTGCCTGCCATCTCGTCACCGGCACTGTTCCCCGGCGCGCCGATTCCGGGGCCGCCCAACGTGAACACGGGAACCCCGCCAACCGTCGACAGCATGCTGCTTCCGCCGACCCCGCCGCCGGGCGCTCCACCGGCCCTTCCGGTTTCACCCGATGCACCCCTCTTGCCGGCCGAAGGGATGCCACCGTCATGATTCGCCGAAGTCGTGCGAAGCGGTTGACCGTCCTCGCGTCGTGCGTTGCGTTGATGCTGACGGGCTGCTCCTTCCAGGGGTTGAATTCACTGCCGCTTCCCGGGGCGGTGGGACGGGGCCCCGACGCGGTCACCTACCACGTCGAGGTTCCGAATGTTGCAACGCTGGAGTCCAATTCGCCGGTGATGATCGACGACGTCGTCGTCGGAAGCATCGGGAAGATGACGGTGCAGGGCTGGCATGCCGACGTGGAGATCTCGGTCAAGCCCGATGTGGCCGTGCCCGCCAACGCCGTTGCCACGGTTGGGCAGACCAGCCTGCTGGGATCCATGCATTTGGCGCTCGATCCGCCGATCGGCCAAAAGCCAACCGGCCGTCTGCAACCCGGGGCAACGCTCGGCTTGAACCAGTCGTCGACGTTCCCGACCACCGAGCAGACTTTGTCGTCGTTGTCGGCGGTCGTCAATGCAGGCGGACTCGGTCAACTCGGCGACGTCATACACAACTTCAGCATCGCGTTGGATGGGCGTGGACCCGAGCTCCGTGAGCTGCTGATCCGGCTCGACAAAACCGTTGGCGTGCTTGATGAACAGCGTGACAACATCATCGCGTCCATCCAGCAACTCAATCGAGTCGCCAGCAAGTTCGCAGGCCAACGTGACGTGATCGACCGTGCGCTCAAGGACATCCCTCCCGCATTGGACGTGCTGAACAGGGAGCGGCCTAGTTTTACGACCGCGCTCGAGAAGCTCGGTCAGTTCAGCGATACCACCGCGAGGCTGGTCAACGACGCAGGCCAGGATCTGGTGAAGAACCTGAGCGATCTAAAACCGGCCCTAGAGGCGCTCGCTAACATCGGACCCGAGATAACTCAGGCGCTCAACTTTGCCCTTGCGTTCCCCTACGGCCCGGCCTTCGCCGACCGAATCACCAAGGGCGACTACATCAATCTGTACGCCATCTTCGACATCACCTATCCGCGACTGAAGCGGACGACATTGCTCGGTACCCGGTGGGGCGACGAAGACGCCAAGCTCATCCCGGCGCCGGGTGATCCCTGGTATCTCAACTACTCGTACAACCCGCTATCGCTCGGTGTCTCGCCGCCGCCTGCCGAGGCGCTGCCTCCGCCACAGGCGCCGCCTGGCGAGCCGATGCCGCCCGTGACGGTGCCGCTGCTTCCCGTGGCACCACCGCCCGCATTGCCCGGTGCTGCGCCAGTGAGCACTTCGTCGCAGATCTTCGCAGGACCGTATGGCGCTGAGGGGCCGCCGGCCGCACCCGCGCCGGGAGGTGGTGGCTGATGCTTACCCGCTTCGTGCGCAGCCAATTGATCATCTTCACCATCGCGTCGGTGATCGGTGTGGCGGTCATGCTGTTCGTCTACATGCAGATCCCAACGATGGTCGGCGTTGGCCGCCTGACCGTGAAGCTTGAGTTGCCCGCCTCCGGTGGCCTGTACCGCTTCAGCAATGTCACCTACCGCGGCGTGCAAGTTGGCAGGGTCACTGGGGTGGCGCTGACCGAGAACGGGGCCGAGGCGACGATGAGCCTCGACACGTCGCCGAAGATTCCAGCGGATCTGGCGGCCGAAGTACGCAGCGTTTCGGCCGTGGGCGAGCAGTACGTGGATCTTCGCCCACGCGCCGACTCCGGCCCCTATCTGCGGGACGGCTCGGTGATCAGTGTCGAGAACACCACGATTCCGCAGCAAGTCGGGCCCATGCTGGATCAGGTCAGCTCACTGTTGAAGAGCGTTCCGAAGGAGCGGCTGTCGGATCTGCTCGACGAATCGTTCAAGGCCTTCAATGGCGCAGGTGACGATTTCCAATCACTGCTCGACTCGTCGGCCAGCATCAGCCAATACCTTAACGAGGTATCCGACCAATCGAAGGCCCTGATCGATGACAGTGGGCCACTTCTGGATTCGCAGGCGAAGACCACCGATTCGATCCGAACGTGGGCGCGAAGTGTGGCCGGGATTTCCGCTGAAGTCGCGAACCACGACGCGGACATACGTACGATCCTGCAGCGGGGGCCCGGCTTCGCGGACGAGCTTTCAGGACTTCTGAACCAAATCAAGCCGACTCTGCCGATCTTGCTGTCGAACCTCACCACCCTGGGCCAGATCTTCGTCACGTACAACCCATCGCTCGAACAACTCCTGGTTCTCCTGCCTGGGACGGTCGCGCTACAGCAGTCTTTCGGGATCATGAAGAACAACCCGTATGGTCTGCCCTTGAGCGACTTCTCGTTTACCATCAGCGATCCGCCATCGTGCACCGTCGGTTTCCTGCCGCCGTCGCAATGGCGATCACCGGCCGACACCAGCACCATCGACACACCAGATGGGTTGTACTGCAAGCTGCCCCAGGATGCGCCGATCGGCGTACGCGGCGCCCGCAACCTCCCATGCATGGGACACCCTGGGAAGCGCGCGCCAACAGTTGAACTGTGTAACGACCCCAAGGGATATCAGCCATTGGCGATCCGCCAACACTATCTCGGACCGTATCCGATTGACCCGAATCTGATCGCGCAGGGGATCCCGCCCGACGATCGCGTCGACTTCAACGACCGCATCCACGCGCCCACCGAGGGCACACCGTTGCCACCTGGCGCAGTGCCGGGAGGAACGCCGCCGGATCCACTGATGGCTCCGATAACGCCCGCACCGGCGGCGGCGCCCTTGCCGCCGCCACCGGGGAATTCCATCAACGGGCAGCCGATTCCGCCCGTCGAGGCTCCGCTCGCGCCTGCCGCGGCGGATGCCCCGCCTGCGCCGCAGGGCCCGCCTCCAGGGCCCGTCGAGGTGCTACCCGGTGACGGCGCCGTTCCAGCGGCTCCAAGTGCCTTCGGCGGCAACGGTTCTGGCGGTCCATCCGTCGCGTTCGCGCCGTACGACCCGCAGACGGGGGACTACATCTCACCCGACGGTCAGAAGCAGCAGCTGAGGAATGCGGTTGCCGGAGCTTCACCCAAGTCGTGGAAGGACCTGCTGCCGATCTGACCCGATGGCGCGATGGTTAGGACAGCTGCTCCAGTCGTATCGGCACCTCGATGACAAGCGGCTTATTGATGCCGCAAGCGCCGCTCTCGGCCTGTGTCCTGACCCGGCCTGCGAGAAGGTCGCGGATCTTCGTGCTGCGCTGGCTGGCGATGGGGTCCCACCCCCAGAACCAGAACCTCTGGACAGCCGGGGCTGTGGTGCCCCCGGCGCCGGTAAAGATCTCCGCGCCCGGGTAGGAGTACGACGCGGGACACGGCTCCCAGTTTGGGACATCGCGCACAGCGAGCCAGTAGTCGCCAGTGTTGGTCATCGGGGCGGTCCAGCCCTGGTCGCTGGTCACCGTGCCACTGCACCGAATCGGACTCTCGCAACTCGAGCTGAACGTCCAGGTTTGAACCTGCGTCTGTTCGTTCATGAAGACCTCGTTGGTCTTCGCCCAGTCGCCGTTCATGATCATCCGATAGGTGCCGTTGAGTTCGACACCGTAATTCGAGGCCGAAGCCGGCGCCGCTGGGCCTAGACTTCCCAACACGGCCACCGCCGCCGACACCGCGCCGGCCACTCGAACTCCACGCATAGCTCCTAAGCCTATCGCGGCCGGTAGCAATCCTCTCCAAAAGGGAGAATTTCGTTCCCGCCTATGTGAAAATTATGGCCGTGCGATCCGCCGTTGCAGTGCTTGCTGTCGTGATGACTTCTGCCGCGGTCACAGCCGCACCGCCCGCGGCCGCCGACCTTACCGACTGCAACTATCCCTCGTGCACGCCAGGCATCATGCCCAATGTCGTGCTGGGGTCGTACTGCGATAACGCCACGTACTACTCGTTCGGCGTGACGTCGTGGGGGCGGCTGGTGTTCTGCGGCTCCCCGAGGCGGTACGAACCTCGATGGTTCCGCTCGCCCGAGATGCATGGCGTCAAGAACGAGAATGACTCGTGCCCCGCGTTCGAGGGCGAGGTTGCGCAAGCCCCCGATGGCCTCTTTCTCACCTGCGTGGCCAAGGACGGCCGGGCGTTCTGGGAGCGCGGCGACCTTTAAGTCGACCGTGCCCATCCGCTAGCCGACCGGCGTGAACTCGATGTTCAGCTCGGTGAGCCCGCGCAGGATGAAGGTCGGCTCATAGACATACCGCCGGGCTTCGATCGACCCGTGCTTCTCCTCGCTGACGGTGATGTCGGCCAGCCGGTCGAGGATGCGCTCGATGGAGACCCGTCCTTCCACCCTTGCCAGGGGCGCGCCGGGGCATGAATGGATACCGCGGCTAAACGCGATGTGCTCACGGACGTTCTTGCGGTCGAGGGAGAACTCGTGTGGGTTGTCGAACCGCTCGGGGTCGCGGTTGGCAGCGCCGGGACTCACCATCACCGTGGTGCCCGCCGGCACCCGGGTGTCACCGAGTGTCGTTGTCTTGCGCGCCATCCGGAACACGCTCTTCACCGGGCTGTCCATCCGCAGGCATTCCTCGATGAAGATCGGGATGAGGCTGCGGTCGTCGCGCAGCTGCTGCTGGATGTCGGGCCGGTCGCTGAGCACCCGCATCGCCGCGCCGAGCAGCTTCGCGGTCGTCTCCTGACCGGCGGCGAACAGGAAGGTCGCGGTCCGAACGACGTCGACCACCTCTGGGGTCGAACCGTCCGGGTACTTCGCGGTCGCGATCGAGGTCAGCACATCGTCACGGGGTGACTCCCGGCGCTCCTCGATGTAGCGGGAGAACTTCTCGTCCGCCCACGCCAGCGGATTCACGGCTATCACCTCGTGGTCGAGGCTACCGACGTTGGTTCCCTCGCCCAGGGCTCCGAATGCCGCGCGGAAGTCCTCGTGGTCGTCCTCGGGCACACCGAGGAGATCCGCGACAACCAAGAGCGAGAAGGGCTTCGCGTACGCGGCCAGAAACTCGCACTTGCCGTCGGCGATGAACTCGTCGATGTGGCGATCGGCCAGCCGCCACATGAAGTCCTCGTTCTCCTTGAGCCGCTTTGGTGTTAGCAGCCGCGAAAGAACCGACCGCGCATCCGTGTGATGGGGCGGATCCATCGTGACCATGTGCTCATGCATGATGATCTCGGTGCGGTGCTCCTCGAGTTGCGCGCAGATGTCGTCACCCTCGGGCACGAACGGGATCGGCGTGAACGGACCCATCACCGCGACGCACGACGAGTAGTTCTCGGTGTCCTTGTAGACGGCGTTGGCCGCTTCCCAGCCGGTGACGGCCAGCACGCCGTTGTTGATCGGGCAGCAAACCGGGTCCTTGGCACGGACGTGGTCGTAGTACGGATGCGGATCGGGCACCAGCGACGGGTCGGTGAAATAGTCGACGGAGTCGTAATCGGTGGTCATGTGAAGCGCTTCCTCCCGGAGCCCACGAACTATGCTGAGCACCTGCTTAGCATGTTGGTAGAGTCACGGTCAAGGTGACAACGCGGTGTGGCGTCTAACATCTGCGTGTCGACCGTGTGGGCAGAAGATTGGGAGAGGTGGCATGGCATCGGCGCGAAGAATCGGAGCGCCAGACGCGAAGAATCGCGTCGTGCTGCTCGATGCCGCCGAGCAACTGCTCCTGGAAGAGGGCTACGCCGCCGTCACATCGCGCCGGGTCGCCGAAAGGGCCGGACTCAAGCCCCAGCTGGTGCACTACTACTTCCGCACCATGGAGGATCTGTTCCTGGCGGTGTTCCGCCGCAGGGCCGAGGAGGGTCTCGGAGTACTGACGACAGCGCTGGCGTCGCCGCAGCCGCTGTGGGCGCTGTGGAGGTTCAGCACCAAGCCCGAGGCCACCCGTCTGACCATGGAGTTCATGGGTCTGGCCAACCATCGCAAGGCGCTGCGGGCCGAAATCCTTTACTTCGCTGAGCGTTTCCGCGATCAACAGAACAAGGCCATTGCGACGGCACTGAAGCGCTACGGCATCAGCACCTCGGATGTCCCGCCAGTCGTCTGGACGGTGTTCGCGACGAGCGTGTCACAGGCCTTGGTGATGGAACGGGCGCTCGGCATGTCCTCGGGTCACGCCGAGACATTCAAGTACTGCGAGGGGTGGCTTCGCCGGCTGGAGGGCGAACCGCTTCCGGAGGACGATCACCAGTTAC
>JAVRPX010000780.1:0-3910 GCA_032161985.1 Mycobacterium sp. | reverse complement strand
CGAACCGATTTCGGGCAGTTCAACTATGGCAACTACACCGCCGTTCCCGTCTTCAACCCCGCCTTCGGAGGCTTCGGCTTCTGGTTCTTCGGCCTGTGGATACCGCTGTTCTGACCGCCGATTGACTTCTTCCGGCGTCGCGGGGGGATGCCGCCCATCCCCGCGACGCCGGAAGCCGTTCAGGCGAGAATCAGGTCCACGGCCAGTCCGGCCGTTGACGTGGCGTACGGAGTCAGAACTGATCAAGCACTCGTCCACCAGCGGCAGGCGGTGGCCGATGTCAACAGGGCCAGCGAGGCAACTGCGCGCTACCAACGGCGGCACGAACAAGTTGTCCACACCGCCAGGAGCGGGCAGAGAGTCTGAACAGGCGGTTTACTGGGCGCGGAGCACTGTTGTAGACGTAGTTCGGCGCGCAAGTGTCGTCAGCGTTGTCGTCAAAGATGTAGTCAGCGGCGGTGCTCAGGAACGCTGTCAGCCGCGCTGAGCGACGCGTTGGAAGCCTCGGGGCCTTTCGGTTACACCGCCGTTGGTGAGCAGGTTGGGATGGCTCAGCGGATGGAAGCAGCGGCTCCGCCGGGCGCGGTCATGCTCAGTCAGTCCACGGCTCGGCTGGTTGATGGCGCAGCGGGTCTCGGCGAGCCGGAGCTGGTTCGGATCAAGGGTGCCCATAAGCCTGTCGCGGCCCATCGCCTGTTGGGCATGGACGACCAGCACCGCGCCGTCGGGCGTGCTGAGTCGAAGTTGGTCGGTCGGCGGTGGGAGATGTCCGCCGTTGAGGGGCTGTTGGAGCGTGCAGTCGCTGGGCAGGGCGCTGTGGTCGGCGTGGTCGGCTCGCCTGGCATCGGCAAAAAGCGCGTCAGGACGTGGAGGACGTGCGGGACGGCTCGATGGACGCCGCGGATCGGGTGGACTCGGCGCTCGTCGAGTGCTCGCAGCTGTTGCGTGATGTGGTCCGCGAACTGCATCCGGACGTGCTGGCGCGGCTAGGCCTGAAAGCCGCGCTGTCCGCGCTCACCGAGAGCCTCACTTCCCGTACAGAGCTTGCCGTCGAGCTTGATGCCCGTTCCTGGCCCGACGGCTTGCGCACCGACGCGGACTATGTGCTCTACAGCGCGGCGCGTGAGACGTTGACAAACGTCATCAAGCACGCACGGGCCCACCGCGTCTGGATTGACCTGGAGCGCCACGATGCGCTGGGCTCCTTGCGTGTTGCCGATGACGGAGTGGGTATCACAGAGGGCGTGATGGCGCAGAGGGCTCAAGAAGGTCACATCGGGCTGGCATCGATGCGCGCGAAGGCACTCGCGGCTGGGGGGCAATGCGATGTGCGCGCCACGTCGCCCGGAACCGAAATCACCATCTCGATACCCCTGCAGACACCGAGGGTCAGCACGGAGACGGACGCTCCTGCGTTGCCTTGATGGGCGCGTGAACCTCTTGCGTGCCATCCCATACTCCATCGCAGCACCCGGCCCGTGCCCTGGGGGAGGCGCGCGGAGTGGAGTCGGGCCGCCCCCCAGGGCAGCGGGTGGACGGGCCGAACAGCAGGTCAGACGCGGATCAGCGCCGAACGGTTCCAGGGGAGTTGATGATGGTAGGGAGGTCAGGGTCGAACCGGCGCCGGTCCCGTCATGGGGCTACAGATACGACTCGCCGTTGTTGTGCCGGTAGTCCTCGTGCAGCTCGCGCCACAGGTGGTCGTCATTCGTTGTCCAGTTGCACGGGCAGTCGCGCCTGCACTTCTGCTCTGGACCCATGACCAGCCAGGTGATCAGGTTTTTGATGAAGCGGAGGAACATGCCTCGAAGTTATCCACGGGGGTGGTGCGCGGCATTGCGGCCAGCTTCTCAATCCGCAGTTGGGCTGGCCAGAATGAGCAGGTGGGGTGGGCTGTAGCGGCGGCTCGGACTAATGCCGTGTTACGAACGCACGCAGTGGAACGTGCTGCTCCGAAGAGACAGGAGACGCACTGTGCCTACCTCGAGTCGTTGAAGCTCTTGCCCCGGCAGGCGCCGAGCAGGGCGGTCAGGTCCTCGTCGGACAGGATCGGCACCGGTGGCGGCTCGGGCTTGTCGACGACGATCCCGGCCAGCGGGTCGGTGCCTAGGATGTCCTCGGCCACCAACCATGTAGTGAACCGGCGCAGTCCGCGCCAGCGCGTGCGAATTGTGCCGGTGGTCTGACCGCGCTCCCGCAGCGAGTCCAGCCACTTCAGCACGGTGGTCCGGGTCAGTGCGGAGAGGTCGGCCGGGAGGCCCTGCTCGGCCAGCCACCGGCTGAAGTAGGTGATGCTCTGCCCGTACAGAACAAGCGTGCGGTCAGCCTTGCCTTCGACGCGCAACGAGCGATTGAAGCTGGCGCGCAGCGACTCCAGAGTCTCGGACACATATCAAGTGATATCGGGCAAGTACGGGCCATGCTAGACACCGGCTAGGCCGGATTTCCATCGTCGTCCCAGTTCGCAGCCACCTTCTTGCTGGGCTGCACGCGAGGCGGTTCGCCCGGCATCTTCGGATAGCTGGGCGGATACGGCAGGTCGCCAAGCCCGCGTTCCTCGTCTGCCGCGACCATCTCCAGCAGCGGTTCGATCGACTGGGCCGTCTTATCGATGTCCGCCCATGGATCATCGCGGCCTGCAACGAGTTTCGGCACCGTCGCGATCGTGTAGTCGTCGGGGTCCGCGTCGCGCAGGTCGTCCCAGGAAAGCGGCGTCGACACCGTGGCGATCGGGGTCTTGCGCGCCGAATACGCCGACGCGAACGTGCGGTCGCGGGCGTTCTGGTTGTAATCGATGAAGAGACGCTCACCGCGCTCTTCCTTCCACCACGACGTCGTCACCCGATCGGGCACACGGCGCTCCACCTCGCGGGCCAGCGCGATGCCGGCCCGGCGCACCGCGATGAAATCCCAGTCAGTCTTGATCCGCAGGAACACGTGCACACCGCGGCCACCTGAGGTCTTCGCGTACCCGACAAGGCCGAGCTCGTCAAGGATCGGCTTGAGCACGTCGACCGCAATCGCGCTGGCATCCCTAAAACCCGTGCCAGGCTGCGGATCCAGGTCGATGCGCAACTCGTCGGGATGCTCGGTGTCCGGGCAGCGCACCTGCCATGGATGCAGCGTGATGGTGCCCATCTGCGCCGCCCACACGATGGCCGACGGGTGCGTCACCTTCAGCGCATCAGCCGTTCGGCCGGATGGAAAGGTCACGACACACGTCTCGAGATAGTCGGGATGCTTTTGGGGGACGCGCTTTTGGTAGATCTCCTCGCCGTCGATCCCGTCGGGAAAGCGCTGCAAATGCGTTGGCCGGTCCCGCAATGCGGTCAGCATCGGCCCGGACGCAACGGCGAGATAGTACTCAACCAGCTTGCGTTTCGTCCCCTCTGAGCCGAGCTTCGGGAAGTACACCTTGTCCGGGCTGGTCAGTCGGACCTTGACGCCGTCGACATCGAGTTCTTCTGCGGGCGTTGCCATTTCAGGACTCCAGTACGCCGTAGAGATCGTAGTTCAGCGGCGCGTCGAGTTGGTCGAAAGTGCAGCTCTGCGGGTCCCTGTCGGGCCGCCACCGAATGAACTTCACCGCGTGCCGGAACCGTCGGCCGTGCACCGTGTTGCCCTCCATCTGGTCGTAGGCCACCTCGCACACCTTCTCGGGGCGCACCGGTATCCAGCGCTTGTCGGCCGCAGAGTTCCACCGGCTCGGCGCCCCATCGACGGCCTCGTCCCCTTCACGCAGCGGCTCGAGATCAGCCAGCAGCTTGATCCGGTCCTTGGCGGTGAACGATGCGGCGCCCCCGACCATCTGTAACTCGCCGTCGTCGCGATGAAGCCCGAGCAGGATCGACCCGACGCCCTCGCCGCTCTTGTGGATCCGGTACCCGATGGCCACGCAGTCGGCGTCGCG
>JAVRPX010000779.1:0-4640 GCA_032161985.1 Mycobacterium sp. | reverse complement strand
GGGTAGAAGTACACGATGACCCGGCGGCCCTTGTAATCCGACAGCTTGACCGTGTTGCCGTCGGCATCGGACAGGCTGAACGCGGGGGCTTTGTCGCCCACCTGGAGTCGCGGGGTCTGCGGCATGCGGAATGGTCCCTTCTTCGACCGGTGCACTCCGATGAGCGCGGGCTGCTCTAGGGTAGTTCGGCAAGGCAGCGCTCATGGACGGGCTTGGAGGGAAGAAGTGGTGGACCGCGATCCCGACACCATCAAGCAGGACATCGATCAGGCTCGTGAACAGTTGGCGTCGACCGTGGATTCCCTCGCTGAGCGTGCCAACCCGAGCAGGATCGCCGACGACATCAAGGCTGGAGTGGTGCGGTTCGTCAAGAAGCCCGCAGTGGCCATCTCTCTGGCGGGTATTGGCGCACTCGTTCTTGCGCTCGTCGTCCGCCGCATCCGACGGCGCTGACCGTTCGGATCAGCGGCGACGCGCGGAGCGGAACCAATCGGCGAACGAGAAGCTGGGAGGGTTGGCGACTCGCCCAAGGCGATTGCAGCTATACACCATGAGGGGCCGTTGCGCAGTTACGTCATCAGCTGAGCTCGCGCCGGACGCACCCGCGGAGAGTGATGCGTCTATGGTCGTCACAGCTAAGACCTCATTTCGTACCGTGCGCGGCCGTCATCGGCCATGTACTTCTCTCCAGCTAATTGGAGGTTAGCACCCTTCTGCCTCTCTACAACGCATAATTCGCCGTGAAGTGATATTTCCGTTATCGTCAAAGACGCTGAGGAGTCCGCGGCGCAGGAGCCCGATGTGTGAGACGTAGCACATTCTGGACCACAAGAACAGCCGATCTGCACAGATTTTCGCTAGCGTTAATAGGCTACGATGCGACCGTTGCCAGGACAAGGGCTGCTTGGCGCCCTCGGTGCGCAAGTTCTACGTCGTACAGAGCGGTTCGCTGACCGGTCCCCGGCGCGCGGTTTGTCGGGATTGATGTGATGATGCGGACGTGATCGATGACGCCGACACGGCGCAGGCGAGGGAGCTGTTGCAGTCGCTGGACGCACACGTCGCCGAGATCTCCAAAAAGGTGGAATCGGCCGAAGGCCGCACGCGGCGAGTGCAGGGGCACGCTGCAGTGGTTGCCCGGCGCCGGGTGGCCAGCCTTCGTCACGAGCTCTACGAAGCGCACCGACTCATCGACGGGCTGCACCGACGATTCCCGGACGCGCGGCCCCGGCGACTGGCCGGGCCGCGTACTGAATTTTCACGCTGAGTGCGCCGAGCAACCTGAATCGCCCCGAGCGTGGAGGCTTTGTGGAGGCCCGTAGGCGTTTGCTGACTCGCGGAGGCATTCTGTCGGTGCGCTCGTTCACAATGGCCTGCGGTCGTCCACTATGCGAAAGTGGGACGGCAGATGCGAATGAACACAGCACCGTTGGACGTGGCTAACAGCGACGGCGACACGTACCGGTTTATCAACACCTGCGGCATGGGGGCGGCCATCATCGTTATGCAAGGCATCGGCTGGCGGTACCACACGAGGTACCACATCCGTTGGAGGTCGGCAAGAACTTCGACGTGACACTGACGTGGCCAGGCAGTGGCGCACGGATCGTCTGGACTACGCCGGACGACATGCAACATCACAACTTCGACTAGCGGCGTCCCTAAAACGCCACCCGCCTTGGTGGCACGCCCTAGAGGCCCTGCCAGCGCAATTTGCCAGAAAGTTGCACCGACTGTGTGGTTTCGTGCGTCGAGCCCGTGCGCAGCGAAAGCGGCACGGCACGACCATAGGTATACTTACGTGAGCGTAAATGCCGCGCGCCGACCCTGCATGCCGGGTCGAGAACCATGCAATGTCTGAGAGAGGCGGTTCGGTCGTGATCGTTGCGGTTGCGTTGGATTCGCGCGCGCCTACGGTGCAGAGCCAGGTTTCGCCTGTGGGAAAGCGATCCGCGCATGGCTGAACACCGCGCTCCGCGGCGACCCGTCGTGCCCGGCGCTCCACGGCTCGCCGTGGTGCTCGCCCTTGTTGTCGGAGTGGCCCTGCTATCCGTCCAGGCGCTTACCCGGGCGGCGCCCGTTGGAAATAGCGAGACTTCTCCGCCCATCCGATCGCAGTTTTTGACGTTGGATCAGCAAGCGGACATGTCCAATCAGACGCGGCCCGTGACGACAAATTTGGAGACAACGGCAGCCGCCCCGGCATTGGCCCCGATCGTTCCTTCTATGCCGGCAATTGCGGCGCCGGTGTGGGGTCAGCGGGGTGAGATCGTCAGCGAGGAGTCGTTGAGCGATCTTCCGTCGCCGTTGGGCGATGCGGTGCGTGAGGCGCGGCGCGCGACGTATCGGTCGGTATCGGGCATCAGTGCTGCCGGTACGGAGGTGTCAGGGGCGTTCTTCGTGCCGAAGGGCAGCCCGCCCGAAGGTGGGTGGCCGGTGGTGTCGTTGGCGCATTCGACGACCGGGATGAACACCGAGTGTGGGCCGTCGTCGCAGCCGGATTTGTTTGGGTTTGCCCCGGCGGTGGCGTCGTTGTTGTCCGGTGGGATGGCGGTGGCGATGACCGACTACGAGGGTCTGGGCGGTCCCGGTCTGCATCCTTTTCTGGAGCCGCGCACTGAGGGTTTCAACGTCATTGACGCGGTGCGTGCGCTGCGGTCGCTGTTTCCTGAGGTGTCGGCGCGGTGGCTGGCGTTAGGCAGTTCGCAAGGTGGTCAGGCGGCATGGGCCGCCAACGAGGTGAACAGGTCTTATGGCGGTGGTTTGAAGCTGCTGGGCAGCGTTGCATTGGCGCCGGGAGCCAATCTCACCGAGTTGGCGGAGTTGGCGTACAACGAGCAGCTTTCCGCGAAGCAGTTGATGGTGATGCCGCTGATTGTGATGGCGGTGCAGCGGTCGTTTCCGGACGTGCCGATCGATCATCTGCTACACGGTGACACGTTGACGGCCCGCGATGTGCTTATCGGGTGTGGACCGCTTTCTGATGAGATGCGTGCGACCGTTCTCACTGCTGCTGATGTGAAGCCGGCCAGTCGTGCTGATGCGGACGCGTTGGCTCATGGGTTGCAGAAGTTGGCGTTGCCCAGGGAGCCGGTGTCGGCTCCGCTGTTGGTAGTGAGCGGGTCCAAGGACGATTTGATCTTTCCGTCGTGGGTCAAGACGGCGGTCGCACGCAGTTGTCGGATGGGCGGGCAGATCGAATATCTGGAACAAGACGGCGCCGGACACGCAGACGCCGGATCCGACCCCCGGGTGATGCAATGGATCGCCGACCGCTTAGCGGGTAAAGCCGCCCCGACGAGTTGCGCGGTGACATGAGGCGGACAGTCCCACCGACGGAGACGTCCGGAGTGCGGGAATCGCGGTTATGGTGCGCCGTCAGGGTTTCGAACCCCGGACCCGCTGATTAAGAGTCAGCTGCTCTACCAACTGAGCTAACGGCGCTGCGTGAGCGACAATAACAGGCCCCGCGGCAGAGGGTGAAATCCCTACCGTAGGCCCATGCTGGGGAGCGGCGCTGCCGTCGCGCCTCAAGGTGAAGTTACCCTTAGACTGTTGCCAAGAATCGTCTGTTCGTCAGTCCTGGTTGTGAGGTGGAGCAAAGAATGTGGCAGGTCAAGAAGGTGGCCCGTCCGCGTCGTATGCGTGCCTGGTTGTTCGCGATCGCGTTGGTTCCCGCCATCGTGGTTGGGCTGTCCGCCTGCAACAGCAACCCCGCCCCGCCGCAGCCCCAGGTCATCACCGATAAGGGCACCCCCTACGGGGACCTGCTGGTGCCCAAGCTCACAGCGTCCGTCAAGGACGGGGCCGTCGGCGTGAGCGTCGAGTCGCCCGTGACCGTCAGCGCCGAGGACGGTGTGCTGGGCGCCGTGACCATGGCCAACGAAGACGGCACCCCGGTCGCCGGTCAGCTCAGCCCCGATGGCCTGACCTGGGCGACGGCCGAGCCGCTGGGCTACAACAAGCAGTACACGCTGAATGCACAGTCGCTCGGCCTCGGCAGTGTCACGAGCCAGCAGATGACGTTCCAGACGCATTCGCCGGAGAACCTGACCATGGCCTACGTGCTGCCCAACGACGGCGAGGTCGTCGGCGTCGGCCAGCCCGTCGCGGTCCAGTTCGACGAGAACATCTCGAACCGGTTGGCGGCCCAGAAGGCCATCAAGATCACCACCCACCCGCCCGTGGAGGGCGCCTTCTACTGGCTGAACAATCGCGAAGTGCGTTGGCGCCCAGCTCAATACTGGAAGCCGGGCACGACGATCGACGTCGCGGTCAACACCTACGGCGTCGACCTCGGCGACGGCCTGTTCGGCCAGGAGAACGTCGCCACGCACTTCACCATCGGCGACGAGGTCATCTCGACGGCCGATGACAACACCAAGATCGTAACCGTTCGACGCAACGGCGAAGTCGTGAAGACGATGCCGACTTCGATGGGTAAGAACAGCACCCCTACCGACAACGGCGTCTACCTCGTCGGCAACCGGTTCAGCCACATCGTCATGGACTCGTCGACCTATGGCGTACCGGTCAACTCGCCGAATGGGTATCGCACCGACGTGGACTGGGCGACGCAGATCAGCTACAGCGGCATCTTCGTGCACTCCGCGCCGTGGTCGGTCGGCAGCCAGGGTTAC
>JAVRPX010000778.1:0-5400 GCA_032161985.1 Mycobacterium sp. | reverse complement strand
AAAACTTACGCCGACCTGCGCGTGTCATGGGACGGATACCCTCCGACTCGCCGGACGGCCCCGATAGTGTGGTCTGCGACATGAGTACTTGGCGGTCGCCCGGCGGGGCTGGTTGGGGGCCAACGCTCGCCTGGCGGCTGTTTCAGCTGCTCACCGTGGCGGCGTTGGCCTGGGCGGGCTGGCGCCTGCTGGGCCACATCCCGTACCGCATCGATATCGAGGTCTACCGGATGGGCGGACGGGCCTGGCTCGACGGCCGACCGCTGTATGCAGACGGTGCGATGTTCCACACCCGCGCTGGCCTGGACCTGCCTTTCACGTATCCGCCGCTGGCCGCGGTCGCGTTCTCGCCGTTCGCGTGGCTGCCGCTCAACGTGGCAAGCGTCGCGATTACGCTGACCACCCTGGTGCTGCTCATCGTGTCGACGGTGATCGTGCTGACCCGGCTGGACGTGTGGCGGCAGACCTCCGTCACCGCCGAGCCGGCGTGGCTGCGGCGATGCTGGCTGGCAATCGCGATCGTGGCGCCCGCGGTGATCTACCTGGAACCGATCCGGTCGAACTTCGACTTCGGCCAGATCAACGTCGTACTGATGACCCTCGTCATCGCCGACTGCGTGCCCCGCAGGACGCCGTGGCCGCGCGGCCTGCTGCTGGGCGTCGCGATCGCCCTCAAACTCACCCCTGCGGTGTTCCTGCTGTACTTCCTGCTGCGCCGCGATACCCGCGCACTGCTGGTGACCGCGGCGTCGGCGGTATTGGCCACGCTGGCCGGTTTCGCGCTCGCGTGGCGCGACTCCCTGGAGTACTGGACGGACACGGTGCGCAACACCGACCGGATCGGCACCGCCACGCTGAACACCAACCAGAACATCGCAGGCGCGCTGGCCCGGTTGGGCCTCGGCGAGGGCGAGCGGTTCGTGCTTTGGACGCTGGCCTGTTTCGCGGTGCTGGCGTTGACGGTGTGGGCGGCGCGACGGGTACTGCGTGGCGGAGCCGCTGGGCCGGCGACATCCGACTGGGGCCAACCCGTGCTGGCGCTGATCTGTGTGGCAATGTTCGGCCTCGTCGTGTCGCCGGTGTCGTGGTCACATCACTGGGTGTGGGTGCTGCCCACGCTGTTGGTCACCACGGTGGAGGCATATCGGCTGCGGAATCTGGCGCTGGCCGCCGTCACCGCGGCAGGCATCGCGTTGATGGTGTGGACGCCGATCACGCTGATGCCAAAGCACCACGAAACCACGGCGTCGCTTTGGCGCCAGCTCGCAGGCGGTTCGTATGTGTGGTGGGCGATCGCAATGATCGCGGTGGCGGGGACGGTGTCCGCGCGGTCGGCCGATCGGTCGGTCAGCCCGCAGCTGCTTCCGGCATCCGCGCCGGCGGCTTGACCGTGATCTCGGCCTTGCCGTCCTTGCCCTCTTTGACGTCGGCGGCGTAGAGGTCGACGTACTCCTGACCGCCGAGGCGCATCAGCTCGTACATCACCTCGTCGATCACCGCGCGCTCGATGAACCGGTTGCCTCCCAAGCCCTCGAATCGGCTGAAGTCCATCGGCTTGCCGAACTTCACCTGAACCCGGCCGAACCGCCACATCTTGCTCCCGGGCGGGTTGACCACGTTGGTTCCGATCATCGCGACTGGAATGACCGGCACGCCGGTTTCCAGCGCCAGCCGCGCGAGACCGGTCTTGCCCTTGTAGAGCCGCCCGTCGGGCGAACGGGTGCCCTCGGGATACATGCCGAGCAGTTTGCCTTGCTGCAGGACCCGTTCGGCGGTGGTCAGCGCGCTCTGGGCGCTGTCGGCGTCGGTGCGGTCGATCGGCACCTGGCCGGCGGCGGTGTAAAACCACCGCTGAAACCAGCCCTTGAGCCCGGTTCCGGTGAAGTACTCGGCCTTGGCCAGGAAGGTGATCCGGCGGCTGACGACGAGGGGCAGGAAGAAGCTGTCGGCGACGGCGAGGTGATTACTGGCCAGGATCATCGGGCCGGAGTGCGGAACGTAGTCCAGCCCTTCGACTTTCGGACGGCCGAGCAACGACAGCAAAGGGCCCATGAAGATGTACTTGAAAAGCCAGTACCACATGGACCCTCCCCACCACCGAGCACCGGACGGTGCTTTGCGACAACTTTACCGTTACTCCTCGACCGTCACCGGGATGTGCTGATAGCGTCCCGGCTCCGCAGGCGGCGGTTGGTCACCTTCGGGCGGGCCGCTCGGTGGCGGCGGCGCCTCCGGCGGCTCGGGCGGCATGTTCGCTGTGTCTTCGACGATCGCCCGGATGACCGCCAGCAGCGCCACGCTGTGCTCGGCGACGACGGTCAGAAGCGGATGCTGTTCACCGGCCACCAGCGCCGCCAGCGCACACACCGGGCACCACACCTGCTGGCACTTGCCTGGCCCGTCGCCGCTGCCCGCCGCGCGAGCGGCGGCCAGTTTCACCGCGGGGTCGAGCCGGTCGAGGATGGTCTGGGCCAGCTGCCGCAGTTCGGGAGCCAGTTCTGAATGTCGCCGGCCAGCGGCTCCGGTGTCGGAGTGAGGGCCCGTCATCCTGGCCACACCTCCGGATTCGGTCGGAATCGCACGGTCAGTTCACTACCTTTTAGCTGCGCCTCCACCACGATGCATCGCCGCAGGACGGATGCCAGCCGAACCCTGCGCCGCATGCCGCCGGCACCGATGATCAAGTCGTCGTCGACCCGGCCCAACGTCAAGGCGGCGGAGTCAACCTGCGGCAACTCTAGCCGCATCCGGTAGGTCGCTTCGAGTCCAGTTCCCGATTCGCGGTCGACGATAGGTCGCAGCGGCCCTGGCGGCGGTGACCCGCCGCGCCGTCGTGCGCTGTCAAGAAGTTCACCGAGCGCCTTGGGGCCGATCGGCTCCAAGGCGAGGTGCGGTACCAGTACGAGCTGCACGTCACCGATGGTGGTGTCCAGATCGTCGAGCACCGCCTGTTGCTCGGAGATGCGCTCGGAGTACCAGTCGAACGCAGGGTGCTCGGGAAGATTGCGGTACTCGTACGAATCGTCTTGAACCAGAATCTGATTGACGATCAGCTCGGTGACTTGCACACCCATCAGCGCCAATGAGCCAAGCGTGCGGACAGCCTCTGCAGCGACCACCCGCTCGGCCGTCATCACCAAATGTGCGCTGACCCGTTCGCCATCGGTGAGCAACGAGCCCAGCTGTTCGGTCCCCGCGCTGATGCGTTCGAGCAGCCCGATCATCGCCGCCGTGCCGGCATCGTCGGCGCCGGTCGACAACCGCCGATGCCGCGGCCAAGCGCGCTCGAGGTACAGGCCGAAGGTTGCGGGCAGCGTGAGCATCCGCAGTGCGTCGGCGGTCGAGGCGCAGTCCACCACGACGTGGTCCCACTGCCCCGAGACGGCCAGTTCGCCGACTTCGTGCAGGCCGAGCACCTCCTGGATGCCGGGCAGGGCCGAAAGTTCTTCTGGAGCAATGTCTCCCAGATCCGACTCGGGAAAGCGACCGGAAAGCATGCCTGCGATCTCCCGCCACCGCGTGGCCAGCAGCGCCAGCGTGTCCAGGGCAAGCGCGTCGAGGAACCCGCCGCCGGCGTCGGCGTCGTCGGCCATCACCCGGGTGGGCTCACGAAGGCCCGTCGGCGTGACGGCGGTGCCCAACACGTCGCCGATCGAATGCGCCTGGTCGGTGGAGACGATCAGTACCCGCAACCCGGCGCGCGCGTCGCGCACCGCCGTGGCGGTGGCCAACGTTGACTTACCTACCCCGCCCTTACCGACGAAGAGACTGATCCGGGCATTAGTCGGGGCACGCGGATTCACATCGGGCGGGGGTGGCGGGAGATCACTCAGCCTCGACTCGTTTCTTGAGGTCCTTCAATGCGGTGTTGGTCAGCCTGCGCTCGGCCTTGCGTTTGAGCAGGCCGATCAGCGGAATGATCAGGTCGACCGACAGTTCGTAGGTGACGTCGGTGCCGGACCCCTTGGGCGACAAACGATATGAGCCCTCGAGCGCCTTGAGCAACGAGCTGGACACCAGGCGCCATTTCACCGATCCGCGGTCGGGCGGCCAGTCGTAGGACAACACCATGGTGTCCTTGAGAACGGCGGCGTCCAGCACAAGGCGGGCGGTCTTGGGGTAGCCCTCGGCGTCGGACTCGAGCACCTCGGTCTCCTTGTATTCGGCGACCCAATCCGGATAGGAGCCGATATCGGCGATGACGTCCATCACCGTCGAAGGATCGGCATCGATGTAAATGGTCTGCGCCGTCTTGTCCGCCACGTGAAAAATCTACCTCCCCCTGCTTCGGATGGCTGAAGTATCAGGCCAGCCGCGACACACCCACCGGGCGCGTCGCTTCCAGCGTCTGCTTCACCTCGAACGCCATGTTCTTGCCGGCTACCCGGCGGCGATGGTTCATCTTCGCAAGGTTCATCTTGGCCAGCTGCCACGCCGCCACACCCGATGGCTCTGCGTGCAGGAAATAGTGAAGCACGACGCCGTCGAGCGCCGATTCCAGCCAGATCTCCATGGTTCCGGCGAGCGCGCCTGCCACCGTCCAGCGGTGTCCCACCGCGCCCCGGTCCTCGACCACTGTCAACCGCAGGTCGGGCCACCACCGCCGCCAGCTCGCGGGATCCGCGACCGCCCTGCCCACCTCGACGGGGTCGGCGGCGACGAAGGTCTCGTCCGCGATCTGGATGCTGTTCATGGCATACAAGCTTCACATATGCGGGCCCACCGGCCGAGGGTGGCCGACTAGGCTGGGAACGGCAAAGTGGCTCGTCCTCCCCCGCGAGCGGGAGGTGCCCCCAGTCGAGAGGCCAAGATCGTGCGTGACTTCAGTGTTCCCGCAACCTTCACCGTCGGTGAGCACGACAACGTCGTCAGTTCCGTTTTCAGCCACGAGCGCGACGATCCCGACCACGTGATTTTCCAGCGCCTGGTCGACGGCGCATGGACGGATATCACGTGCAAGGAGGCTGCGAACCAGATCCGTTCGGCCGCACTGGGTTTGATCGCCGAGGGCGTCAAGCCCGGCGACCGGGTCGCGATCCTGTCCGCGACGCGTTACGAATGGCCGATCCTCGACTTCGCCATCCTGGCCGCGGGTGCGGTGACGGTGCCGATCTATGAGACCAGCTCTGCCGAACAGATGCGGTTCGTATTGCAGGACTCAGGTGCCGTGCTGATCTTCGCCGAGACCGACGCGCACGCCGACAAGGTCGAACACCTCGAACAGGAGCTGCCCGAGCTGCGCAAGGTGCACAGGATCGAAGGTTCGGGCACACCGGCGCTGGACGTGCTCGCCGAGGCGGCCAAGTCCGTCGATCCGAAGGAACTCGACGACCGGCTGGCCGCCATCTCCTCGACCGATCCGGCGACGCTGATCTACACCTCGGGCACCACCGGAAGGCC
>JAVRPX010000777.1:0-4095 GCA_032161985.1 Mycobacterium sp. | reverse complement strand
GCGACGGTGATGATGCGTGCGTTGCCCCAGCCGTTGCCAGGACCTTCTATGAGCACGAACACCACGCCGAACAGGAACGCCATCCCAAGGGCCAGCCAGATCGGGTCGACATCGCGCATCGTGGCCGACTTGGACTGGGGAACGAAGATGGCCGTCAGCAGGATCGCCAGCGCGCAGATCGGCAGGTTGATCCAAAACACCGCGCGCCAGTCGATCACCTGGATCAGGGCGCCCCCCACGATCGGGCCGAGTGCCATGGAGATGCCGACGACGCCGCCCCAGACACCGATCGCACGGGCTCGTTCTACCCGACCGGTGAACACCTGCGTGATGATCGACATCGCGACCGGGTTCATCATCGAGCCCCCGATGGCCTGCACAAAACGCGCGGCGATCAGCGTCTCGATGTTGGGCGACAGGCTGCACAGCAGCGATCCCACCGCGAAGACGGTCAACCCGATCTGGAAGATACGCCTGCGCCCGAAGCGGTCACCCGCGGCGCCGGACAGCAGCAGCAGCGACGCCAGCACCAGCGTGTAGATATCGATCACCCACTGCAGCTGCGATGACGACGCACCGAGGTCGGCGCGGATGTTCGGAATGGCGACGTTGACGATCGTCGCGTCCATCGACACGATCAGCAGGCTCAGGCAGCAGGACACCAGGATGATGCCCTTGCGCCTGCCGCTCTGGGGTCCCCGCGAAGCTGGGGACGATCGGACGACAGTTTCATTCACACAACTATTGTGAAACTACAACTGTCTGCGAAGCAAGCCCGTCCGGGGGTGAGATGCGCCGCAGCCGCTTACCGGCTGCCTACCGCCTTGTAGTCGCGCTCGGTGTAGCCGGTGTAGATCTGGCGCGGACGCCCGATCTTGCCGCCGGGCTCGTCGTGCATCTCGCGCCAGTGGGCGATCCAGCCGGGCAGCCGCCCGAGCGCGAACAGCACCGTGAACATCCGCGTCGGGAATCCGAGGGCGCGGTAGATCACACCGGTGTAGAAGTCGACGTTCGGGTACAGCTTGCGCTCGACGAAGTATTCGTCGGTCAGCGCGACCTCTTCCAGCGCCTTGCCGATGGCCAGCAGATCGTCGTCACCGCCCAGCTTGCCGAGGATCTTGTCGGCCTGCTCCTTGACGATGCGCGCCCTCGGGTCGTAGTTCTTGTAGACCCGGTGGCCGAAGCCCATCAGCTTGACGCCGTCTTCCTTGTTCTTGACCTTCTTCACGAAGTCGTGGACGTCGCCGCCCTGTTGACGGATGTCCTCGAGCATCTCCAGCACCGCCTGGTTGGCGCCGCCGTGCAGCGGGCCCCAGAGGGCGTTGATGCCGCCCGAGATCGACGTGAAGAGGTTGGCCTGAGACGAGCCGACCAGACGCACCGTCGACGTCGAGCAGTTCTGCTCGTGATCGGCGTGCAGGATCAACAGCAGGTCCAGCGCCCGCACGATCTCGGGGTCGACCTCGTAGGGCTCGGCCGGGAGCCCGAACGTCATCCGCAGGAAGTTCTCCACCAGCGTCATCGAGTTGTCCGGGTACAGGAACGGCTGGCCGACGGACTTCTTGTACGCGTACGCCGCGATGGTCGGCATCTTGGCCAGTAGCCGGATGGTGGACAGCTCGACCTGCTCGTCGTCGAACGGGTCCAGCGAGTCCTGGTAGTAGGCGCTCAATGCGTTCGCGGCACTGGACAGCACCGGCATCGGGTGCGCGTTGCGGGGGAAGCCGTCGAAGAACCGCTTGAGGTCCTCGTGCAGCAGGGTGTGCCGCTGAATCTGGGTGGTGAAGTTCTCCAGCTGTTCGTTGGTGGGCAGTTCGCCGTAGATCAGCAGGTAACTGACCTCGATGAACGTCGACTTCTCGGCGAGCTGCTCGATCGGGTAACCCCGGTAACGCAGAATGCCCGCGTCGCCGTCGATGTAGGTGATGGCGCTCTTGGTGGAGGCGGTGTTGACGAAGCCGCTGTCGTAGGTGGTGTAGCCGGTCTTGGCGAGCAGCGAACCCAGCTCGATTCCGTCAGCGCCCTCGGTGGCGGGGACGATGTCCAGGTCCAGCTCGCCACCGGGGTACTTGAGGGTGGCGTGCTCTTCACCACTGGATGCGTTATCGGCCACGGGAATCCCTTCATCGCTGCCGTCAATACGGACGTCTGCCTTACAAAAGGTAGTCCCATTCCAGCAGTCGTGCCCGAGCGGGGGTAACAGATGCTCAGACCGAATGCCGGACGCCGTCCACCAACTCGGTGAACTCGGCGAATGCCGCCTCCAGCCGAGAGACGACGTCGTCGATGCCGACCCGCTGCCAGTCGGTGTCCGCGCCGAGGTCCCCGAGCGCGGTCATGATGAACGTGGCCCACATGCAGGCCACCAGCTTGAGTCTGCGGTCTTCCAGGTCGAGGCCCATCCGCTTGGCCAACTCGATGTTGACCGGATGGTGCCGGTACTCGATGGCGGCGTGACGCAATGCGGCCGAGGAAATGATGATCCGTACCGTGCACATCATTCGATCGGACGAGAGTCCCCCCGGTGGTGCGGTTTTGGTGCCGCTGTACATCGCGACATAAGACCGGCGCAGTGCCTCGAAGGGGCCGATGTCGGTAGGTTGGCGGGACAGTTCGACTGCGGCCTGGGTGATGGCCTCGTCGATCAGCGCCAGCGCTATGGCGTCCTTCGTGGCGAAGTACCTGCTGAACGTGCGCGGCGAGACGTCGGCGATGGCGGCGATCTGGTCGACGGTCGTTCGTTCGAAACCCTGGCGCTCGCAGAGTTCAACCGCCGCGTTGATCAAGGTGGCGCGGGTGCGTTGCTTCTTGCGTTCACGCAAGCCGAGGGCTGGCTCCCCCCTTACTTCAGCCACGTTCGGATGCTAACGCGGAAGACTATGAATTGACTTAGAAACTGGCAACGTCAGACATTTGGCGTTGCTCACACTTTGTCGCCTTCGGTCACCCGGTAGCGGACGAACGCGGGCACAACCAGCGCGGCGACCACCACGCCGACCACCACCAGAACGCCACCGCCCGCGGCGGCGACCGTCGTGCCTACCGCCGCTGCGGCCGCGCCGTGGACCGCGTCGGCCAGCCGCGGCCCGCCGGCGACGACGACGGTGAACACACCCTGCAACCGGCCGCGCACATCGTCCGACGCAGCCTGCTGCAGGATGGTGTTGCGAAACGCCGATGACACCATGTCCGCCGCGCCGCCAATAGCCAAGAACGCCAGCGCAATCCACAGTAGCGCGCCGGTGTGGCCGTGCGCGAACCCACCGGCAAGACCGAAGCCGATCATGGCTCCGCCCCACACTACGATCGCGACGACCACCGCGAGGCCCTGCCTGCGAATCTTCGGCAGCCACCCCGAGAACACCCCGCCCGCGACCGCGCCCGCAGCTATCGCGGCGGCCAATAGTGCCATCGTGGTGCCGCCCTCGACGGGCCCGCCGAAACTCTCATGCGCCATTTGCGGGAACAGCGCGCGGGGCATGCCGAAGATCATCGCGATCAGGTCGACGACGAACGACATCAGCACTACCCGGTTGCCCGCCAAGTAGCGGAAGCCCTCAAGGATTGAGCGCACCGCGCCGAGTCCCAAGCCCTGATTGCCATTGGTCGGTGGCATCGGCGCGAGCCGGAACGTCGCCCAGATCGGCAAGGTGCAGGTGATCGCGTCGATCAGGTACAGCGTGGACAGGTCGACCCAGCGCAGCATCACGCCCGCGAGCAGCGGCCCCACGATGGCGCCGAACTGCATCACCGTCATGTTCAACGAGTTGGCGGCGGGCAGCTGGTCGCCGGGCAGCATGCGGGGTATGGCCGCCGCCCGAGTCGGGCTGTTGATCGCATAGAACGCCTGCTGCACCGACAGCAGGCACAACACCATCCAGACGTTGTTGAAGGCCAGCGCGGCCTGCAGCCACAGCAGCACCGACGCGACGGCCAGCCCGCAGGACGCGATGATGAGCAGCAGCCGTCGGTCCATCGCGTCGGCCCATGCCCCACCCCAGAGCCCGAACACGATCAACGGAACCAACGCGAAAATGCCGGAAAGCCCGACGTAGGCGGAGTTCTGGGTGAGCGCGTAGAGCTGCACCGGGACCG
>JAVRPX010000776.1:0-3485 GCA_032161985.1 Mycobacterium sp. | reverse complement strand
AACTACTCGATGTTCGATCTGGCCTACGGCTACGCCCGCAACCAGATGAGCGCCTATGTCGAGCTGCAGGAGCGCGAGTTCGACGCCGAGGAGCGCGGTTACACCGCGACGAAGCACCAGCGCGAGGTCGGCGCCGGCTACTTCGACCGGATCGCCACCACGGTCGATCCCACCTCGTCGACGACGGCGCTGACCGGTTCGACCGAAGAGGGACAGTTCCACTGAGCTTGCGAAGTGGAACAGACAATCTGAGCCACTAAGTCGCATGGAGTTGACAGCTCAGGCCCCGCCCGCCATGTTGGGCGGGGCCTGATGCTGTCTGAGGGAGATTTTGAAGTGAGCGATCAAATCGAACGAGTAGGCGTGATCGGCGCGGGACAGATGGGCGCAGGTATCGCAGAGGTGTCCGCCAGGGCCGGCGTCGACGTCATCGTCTACGAGCCCACCGAAGCGCTGACCACTGCCGGGCAAGCGCGCATCACCAAGTCGCTCGAGCGCGGAGTGAGCGTCGGAAAGATCACCGAGCGCGAGCGCACTGCGGCACTGGACAAGCTGAGCTTCACGACCAGCATGGCCGACATGTCCGATCGTCAACTGGTCATCGAGGCGGTCATCGAGGACGACACCGTTAAGGGCAAGATCTTTGCCGAACTCGACAAGCTCATCACCGATCCCGACGCGGTGCTGGCGTCGAATACGTCCAGCATCCCCATCATGAAAATCGCTGCGGCAACGCAGAATCCGGGGCGGGTGCTCGGCCTGCACTTCTTCAATCCGGTACCGGTGCTGCCTCTGGTCGAACTGGTCAGCACACTTGTGACTTCCGATGCGGCCGTCGCGCGTACCGAACAGTTCGCGAGCAATGTGTTGGGCAAGCAAGTGGTGCGGTGTTCCGACCGGTCCGGCTTCGTCGTCAACGCCTTGTTGGTGCCGTATCTGCTGTCTGCAATCCGGATGGTGGAGGCCGGTTTTGCGACGGTCGACGATGTCGACAAGGCCGTGGTTGCCGGTTTGTCGCATCCGATGGGGCCGCTGAAGCTGTCCGACTTAATCGGTCTGGACACGGTAAAACTGATCGCGGACAAGATGTTTGAGGAATTCAAGGAACCGCACTACGGTCCGCCGCCGCTACTGTTGCGCATGGTAGAGGCGGGCCAACTCGGCAAAAAGTCAGGGCAGGGCTTCTACAAGTACTAGCGCTTACCGTTGGCAACGGACGCGTCAATTAGTTAGTCTATCCTTTCGGGCAGGTCGCCGCCTGTGCTGCGCTTGAGTAGCCTGCCAGCCGCCTGCAGTGGAGACAAAGGGTACTTATCGCATGTCAGAAGTCGCATCCGAACTTTCGCCGTACTACGAAGAATCCCAATCGATTTACGACGTCTCGGACGAGTTCTTTGCCTTATTCCTCGGCCCCACGATGGGCTACACCTGTGCGTACTTCGAACGCGACGACATGACGCTGGATGAGGCGCAGAACGCCAAGTTCGATCTGGCGCTGGGAAAGCTCGGCCTCGAGCCGGGAATGACGTTGCTCGACGTTGGCTGCGGGTGGGGCGGAGCGTTGCAGCTGGCGGTCGAGAAGTATGACGTTAACGTGATCGGGATTACCCTGAGCCGCAACCAATGTGAGTACAGCGGGGCGAGGCTCGCGAACATCTCGTCATCGCGCTCGGTGGACGTACGGTTGCAGGGCTGGGAAGAGTTCGACGAACCCGTCGATCGGATCGTGAGCATCGGCGCGTTCGAGGCCTTCAAGAAAGCGCGCTACGCCGCGTTCTTCGATATGGCTCACCGCGTTCTGCCCGTTGACGGCCGCATGCTCTTGCATACGATCCTTGGCTATCCGCGAAATTACTTTCACGAGCAAGGGATCCCGGTCACGATAAGCGATCTGAAGTTCATGCGGTTCATCGGCAAGGAGATATTTCCTGGCGGCGAGCTGCCGTGTGAACGAGACGTCGTCGAGTTTTCCCATAGCGCCGGATTCTCGGTGGAGCGAACTCAGCTCCTGCGGCCGCACTATGCCCGGACACTGGACATGTGGGCGGCCAAACTGGTGGCCCGTCGTGGCGACGCGATCGCCATCACGTCCGAAGAGGTCTACGACCGCTATCTGCACTACTTGACGGGATGCGCCGACTTCTTCCGTCGCGGGATATGCAACGTAGGCCAGTTCACGCTTGTTAAGGGCTGAGTCAGGCGTCGGCGAGCCGCTTCTTCTCCGCCTTTACGTCGAAATCCGCTGGCGGCCAAGACAAGTTGAGCCCTTCTAGGGCCTCGATCAGCAGCTCGAGGATGGCCAGCCTGCTGTACCACTTGCGGTCGCACGGCACCGCATGCCACGGCGCGTAGTCCGTCGACGTGCGCTCGAGCATGGCCTGATAGGCCTCCTGGTAGGCAGGCCATAACAGCCGCTCGTCGACGTCGCCGGGGTTGTACTTCCAGTACTTGTCGGGGCGGTCGAGCCGTTCGGACAGTCGAGCCTTCTGTTCCTCCAGCGAAACGAACATCGCCGCCTTGATGATCGTCGTGCCGTCGTCGACGAGCTTGCGCTCGAACCGGTTGATCTCGTCGTAGCGCTTACCCCACACCTCGGGCGGCACGATGTTGTGCACCCGGACCACCAGCACGTCCTCGTAGTGCGATCGGTCGAAGACCCCGATGTGTCCGGCGGGCGGGAGCGCACGCCGGATCCGCCATAGGTAGGCGTGTTTGCGCTCTTCCTCGGTGGGAACGCCAAACCCGGTGTAGCGGATGCCTTGCGGATTAGCCGCGCCCACAACGTGTTTGACGATGCCGCCCTTGCCTGCGGTGTCCATGCCCTGCAGCACCAGCAGGACTGAACGGGTGTCGTCGGCGCCCCTGCTGTTGGCGTACAGCATCTCCTGCAGCTCCGCGAACCGTTCGTTGCGCTCGGGCTGCAGCTGGGCGGCGTCGCTCTTCTTGCCCTTGAAACCGGGAGTGGCGCTGGTATCGATGTTCGCGATCTTGTCGCCGTCGTGGAAGACCAAGTATTCGTGTGGTTCGTGCGTCCAGAGCTTGGGCAGATCCGCAGGACTAGTCATGAGCCAGTAATTGTGACGGCAGGAGCGGCGACGGGTGGGGCTGTTCGCGGAACTTCTGCAACGACCCGCCGACCTCGACGATGCCGCGCAGCGCGTTCCACGACAGCATGGTCAGGTAGTCGATCAGCTCGTCGGAGCTCATCCGCGGATTCGACATCCAAGAGTGCGTGGCCAGCTGCACCCCGCCGACGGTGTGATACGCCCAGGGCTCCACGCCGCCGGTGTCCATGCCGACCCCGTGCATTCGATGACGCAGCATGACCGCGAGCATCCGGGCAATGATCCGTTCGGAATCTGCGACCGCCTTGGTCCTGCTGGCCGAGTTGTTGGCCATGACGAACTGGTACGGCTCGGGCTCCGAGGCGACCGTCTCGACGTAGACCCGGATGATCTCGCGGGTCAAGTCGTAGCCATCCAGAT